>JAQUDG010000103.1 GCA_028685815.1 Desulfuromonas sp. | reverse complement strand
GCGCCTTTTCATATACTCCGCTCCTGCATGCCGTAGTAATTATCTATACGGTTGAAGCACACTAAATAAGCGGGAATAACTCAGTTGGTAGAGTGTCAGCTTCCCAAGCTGAATGTCGCGAGTTCGAACCTCGTTTCCCGCTCCAAAAAAATCAAGGGGTTAGCTGTTTAGGCTGACCCCTTGTTGCGTATGTGCCCATCTTGTGCCCATTCTGTGCCCAGCAATTTTTAAAAATGACTATCAGCTCAAAAAAATATACTAAATTATTGAGCTGATAGTCATCCCGCGCTTTAAACAAATCGGTCCTGAACATCAAAAAATACTTTTATGATTAAGTGCAGAGTAAAATTCGCGCCAATCTAATTTAAAGAGGCCTTAAAAAATATTAGAGAATTATTGTGACACTCAGCTTTTTACATAGTTTCTGCTAATTTTGAGTCGGCACCAGTTTTCAATTCCCATCACAGCTCCTCCGCGGTGAATTCGCTGTAGCCTTCGTAAAAATAACTGATATCAATGCCTTTCATGAACAGAGAACGATCATTTATCTGATCCGTCAACGCGCCTTTCAACAGCACCTTGATTTCGACATCTTTTACCGGACTGCGCTCCATGGCAGAGAGGTAGTCCTCTTTGGGGACTGCATTCCAATCAATCACCTGCTGAATCTCTTTTTTAAGAATCAAATCCAGCCAAATGCGTGTTGAGCGCCCATTTCCCTCACGGAAGGGATGCGCAATATTCATCTCGACATATTTTTCAATAATTTCATCAAAGTTACGTTGCGGCATGGCATCGATGTGTTTCAGCGACTGCTCCAGATACATCAGCGGCGCAAAACGGAAATTGCCCTTGGAAATATTAATGTCCCGCATTTTTCCCGCAAAGTCATAGATCTCTGCAAACAGATAGGCGTGAACAAAGGACAATCCTTCAAATGTACCGACAGCTACGTTGTCGATATCGCCGGAATCAAAGAGCTGCTTGGCTTTTTTCTTGCTGATTTTCTCTTCGACTCTTGCTAGTTCAATTTGATTTGTGATCCCTAATTTATTTTGTAGTATCATCTTATAATTCCCCCCGCCAGCTGTTTGAGCTCTTGTTCAAATTTTTTGATTTTCGTATTCAGCTCCACCTGCGGTTAAAAGACGCTTTCTTCAACTGCCCGCGCAGCTCCGATGTTCTTGATTCAATTTCCCGGCATCGCTTCAAGCGATCGAGTCGATCTCCAGCTTTGCCAATGGTAAAGGACCCGGATAATACCGAGCACTCATATCCGGTAAACCGATCCGTCCAGGCATGTAGTGGTCAACAAATATCGGACACCGATTTAAGTTTTTCTTCGGCATCTACTGGCGACAGGCCGTTGTTCCACTGAGGGGGCCGAACACAATTATATTTGAGGATTTGATGCCGATACTCTAGCCAGCAGTTCATTTGCACAATCTGTTTTACAGGCCCATGCGAACGTAAACTGCGCGTCGCTTTAACGCAGCGTTATGCAAATCGCCAAGCCACAAAGATAAGTGGTGTCCGAAAACATTGAACAACAATATGCACCTCCCTCGACGTTTTTTGCTCGACCCTCATCTAGTATTTCTTGAACCAAGCCATCCCCATTCTCTGAGTCAGCTTCGTCAATCATTTGCGCTGCAATAGCCAGTTACTGGGAGCCTGCGCCGTTGAGAAACTCCGCCGCTCCATGCTCAGATTGTGGGCACGTTGCTTACAACATCCACTCAAAAGGTAGCAGCGCCAGCATCCACAGGCTCCAGCGACTCAGCCAACTGCTGCCCGGCTCGACCGAGTAAATTGTGGGCTGAGCATTGCTGCCTTTGTGGAGCGAGTGCCATTGCAGTTTGCCGCTGTCCGACAGCTGTACGCGGTAGGATTTGCCCGGAATCTGTGTGTCAAAGGCCTGCTCAATCTTACGGGCTAGCAAGGGGCTGTCGATGATTACACCCAGCTCCGTGTTGAGCAGCGCCGAGCGCGGGTCGAAATTGAACGAGCCGACAAAGGCGCGCGCACTATCGACCGCAAAGGTCTTGGCGTGCAAACTGGAACCTGAACTGCCTAAGGGATTCAGGCGTGCGTGGGTGCTGGCTGGCGCCATGCGCTGCATTTCGTACAGCTCTACGCCGTGTTTCAGCAGTGCTTTACGGTACTTTGCGTAGCCCGCGTGCACCAAAGGCACATCGGTGGACTCATAGGCATTGGTCATCACGCGCACTCGGATGCCGCGCTGGCGTAGGTCCGCCAGCGCCTGTACGCCGGTGGCGGTGGGCACAAAGTACGGCGACACCAGTACCACCGAACGCTGGGGCGTGCCAATCACGTCCTGCACCTGCGAGACCAGCAGCCCGGTGCGCTTTGCGTGTCCCAAACCTTTCTTGGGATCGTCGCTGACCAGTGTCGTGCTCGCCCATTCCATGGATAGCTGCTGTTGGAGTAATTGCTGGATAAAGGGCGTTTGGCGTACGGCTTCAACATAGTCCTGGGCTGTATCGGACTGTGCAATGCGTGTGGCCTCGGCTTCTAGCGCTTGCAGCTCGGTCGTCCCAACGGCGGGTACAATGGTCTGCGCTGGGTACGCCGATTGACTAGTCCAGTAGTGGTCAAAATTTTGCGCCACCTCGGGCACGACCGCGCCCACGACTAGCAGATCTAGATCGCTAAACAGCACGCCATCGGTAGCGCCAAAGTATTCGTCGCCTACGTTACGCCCGCCCACGATGCTGGCCTGGTTATCTGCAGTGAACGATTTATTGTGCATACGCCGGTTGGCGCGCCCAAAGTCTGTCAGGTAGCCTAGGAACTTGGGCTTGCGTACCACAAAGGGATTAAATAGCCGCACCTCGATACGCTGGTGCATGGCAAGCGCCGCCAGCATGCCATCTAGCCCTGCTGTGCCGGCGTCGTCTAGTAATAGGCGCACGTGCACGCCTCGGTCGGCTGCAGCCACCAGTTCCTGTAGCAGCAGTGTGCCGGTCTGGTCTCCGCGCCAGATGTAATACTGTACGTCCAGATTGCGCTCGGCGGTGCGCGCCAGTAAGATGCGTGCGGCAAAGGCCTCAATCGGATCCTGCAGCGCGTGGAACCCGCTTTGGCCGGGATGGTTCAGCAACTGCGGCGCAATGGCCCGGTCCAGAGAGGTTTGCGCGGCTTGTTCAGGCTCCAGCGCGTGGGACTCTGAGCGTTCAGGCATCGGTGGCAGCGCGCAGCCAGTCATTAGCAGCGCGCACAAAAATGTGTAGAGGGTGCGAATAGTTGAATCTCCTGCATTCTCGAGGTGTCGGCGTTGAAAACTGTCGTTCCCACCCGCGGAGCAGCTGATATTTAGCCTCTGGTAGCGTCCGCTGACACACGGCGGGGTGGGGTGATCATGTGCACAGTGCGTCAAGGAGCATGTATTCGCACGTGCGTTAACGCAGCACTGGCACCAATCTAATTGACCTAGGTCTCTATTACACCGTCTAGCCATCGTCGTCGTCCTAGCGGGTTCAATGGTTAGTTGCGTACCCAGAGTTCCGGAGACAGTATCCTTATCTTAACAAACCACCAGCCACTGCTCCACCATTCAAATTTGTTTAACTTACGAGTTGAGTTCAGGCTCCTAATGGTCGATTATGCATACTTTAGTGAGTTTTTGGTTGCACAGCCCACCTAAGGGGACGTTACCTATAAACCTCAAAGCTGCTATCCTGAACTTGAGAAACAGCAAGATCAAGTGCTCCGACGCGGGTCTGTACGGTCTTTGGTTTGTATTCATTGGCATAGCCGCATCTGGTCTCTCTGTGTTCATAGTAACCAGCATCAAGATTAAAGAGTGGAGCAATTTTTCAACCGGACAGGAGTGAAACTTTTTGATGCCGCTGCGAGCTTGGACGCGGGATATGTGGGCGAGCCGGCTCTGGTCGGTACTAATTGATGTTATTTCCAGCTTTCATTGTAGATAATTGATCCATAAGCGTTTTTCTTGAACCTAATGATCCCACTTTCTTCAGGGTGGAGAGGATGTGAAATCGATGCGAAAAAGAATGATTTTTGCCATATTTATTTTACTTGTGGAGGTTGCGGTTGCAAATGCCGACGTGGTTGTTAAAAAATCAACTTCAGAAATTTGCCACACAGAAAGTAGTCCATACTATTTTCGGCTTAGAAATTATACTTCTTATCCCAGCCTGGAAGAGTGTATGGACTCTGGAGGGAGGCTCCTCAATGCCGCCAAATTAGAGCCAGTGACAGAGCATCCTGACGGCACCAAGAGTGGTGGGCGCAGGGGGTTCCTTGGGAAGTGATGCTTGATTATGGGCGGTAAAAGAAGGCGTGCACCTACCGCGGTTTATCCTTCAAACCAAGTTGTCAGAGTTGCACTTACGCCTTGAATCCGCGACGGATAATTTCATGAAGACGCTCTTTGGATTTTGTCAATCAACCATTTTAAGCAGGCTATCCGCCTCGGCTATCCAACCACCACCCATTGCTTTGTAAACCGAAACCCCAGCCACCAGAAGGTCATATTTGGTCTGGGCGAGGCTAAGCCGCCCGGTGAAAAGGGAGCGTTCTGCATCCAGCACCTGGAGGTAGTTGGTTGTGCCAGCCTCAAATTGCAATCTTGAGATGCGGACGTATTCTTCAAGCGCTTTTACCTGACGTTTCAGCGCTTCAAACTGCTCTTTGCCTTTTATGTTTTTTACTAGCGCATCCTCCACCTCTTTGAAGCCGGTCAAAACAGTCATGTGATACTGATGCAAGGCCTGTTGTTGGATGGCTTCGGCCTGCTTCACCTGCCCGCTGATCTTTCCAAAGTTAAGTAATGGCGCAACCAGCTGGCCTCCGTTCGACCAGATGGTGGTTCCAGAGCTAAAAAGAGAGTCGAGGTCACTGCTCGCGACTCCGAAGGCGCCAGTCAGGGAAAGATTGGGAAAGTAGGCTGCTTTTGCCGCGCCTATGTTGGCATTGGCGGCGACCAGTGACTGCTCCGCCTGGATTATGTCTGGACGGCGCTCAAGTAAGGTTGAGGGTAAGCCTTCGGGAATACCGATAGGCGTCAATAGGTCCAGTGGTTTGCCGCGGGGAATAGCTGCGGGCGCTCTGCCAAGCAAGAGCGCAAGGAGGTTTTCCTGCTGCTTGATCAGCGATTCGTAGGCGGGGATGGCCTGCCGCGCTGATTCGTACTGGGATTCGGCTTGGAAAAGTTCCAGCTGGGAGATTGAGCCGTACTTGAAGCGCAACTGAAACAACTTCAGGCTGTCGGCATATATCGTTTCAGTGACTTGGGCGATCTCAAGCTGGCGATCAAGACCGCGTAGGGTCAGGTAAGCGCTGGCGACATTGGAGACCACCGTCATGAGTACTGTCCGGCGTCCGGCCTCACTAGCCAAGATCTGCGCCTGAGCCGCTTCGGTGGAGCGGCGAATCTTGCCCCATACATCTATCTCCCAGGTTCCGTTCAGGGTTGCTGGGTAATTTTCGCTCGTCACCCCGGCGGCACGCTGAGCGCTTGGAGCAAAACCACCGGTTATCTGCGGAAACATTTGGGAGCGGGTCGTGTCCAGTACCCCTAGGTATTGTTCAACCCGGGCCGTGGCGAGTTTCAAGTCGAGATTGCCTCGTACCGAAGCTTCAATCATGCTGTCCAGCATGGGGTCGCCAAATTGTTGCCACCAGCGTGTATTTGCTAGGTCGACCGCTGTCTGGTACTCAATGGTCCACTGCTCAGGTGTTTCTATCTCTGGGCGAACATAATCAGGCCCAATCATGCAACCAGTAAGCATGCAATTGGTGAGTAGCAGATAAGTCAGTAAAACGAAGATGTTACGCATGGGTTACATCCTTCCCGGTGCCCGGTTGGCCGGCTGCGTCCGATTGTTTTGCCAAACCATCCTGTTTTTTTCTGCTGAAACCACTGCTCCATTCTTCCAGCAATACAAAGAATAGCGGAACAAAACATGATGCCACAAGGGTTGAGGCTAGCATCCCGCCGATTACGCCGGTGCCGATGGAGTGCAGGCTGTTGGCGCCCGCGCCGCTAGCGATGGACATGGGGAAGCAGCCAAGAATAAAGGCCATAGAGGTCATCACGATTGGGCGCAGGCGCAGGCGTGCGGCTTCAATGGCCGCTTCTGTTGGTGACATCCCTTTACGTAGATTGTCTGCGGCAAATTCAATAATCAGAATGGCATTTTTGGCGGATAAGCCAACCAGCGTTACCAATCCCACCTGAAAGTAGACATCGTTTTCCAGTCCCCGACCCCACGTTAAGAGCAGCGCCCCGCAGATAGCAAACGGCACTGACATCACCACGCCTATCGGCAGCGACCACTTCTCGTACTGCGCGGCTAGGATCAGGAACACCATAATCAGGCCGAAGGCAAAGGCAATTGCTGAGGTGCTGCCCGCTTTTTTCTCTTCAAATGCCTGGCCCGCCCATGCATAGGCGTAACCGCCTGGCAGGGTTGTTTTTGCTACATCCTCCATAGCGGCTATGGCCTGGCTTGAACTGTATCCCACCGCTTGGTTGCCGTTCAGCTTTGCTGCCGGGAAGCCGTTGAAGCGTGGAAGGATACCTGGGCCGGGCAGGTAGCTGAAGGTAGCCACGGCCGAGAGCGGGATAATGGCTCCGTTCGTCGAGCGGACGTAAATTTGAGTCAGGTTGTTCGGTTTGTCGCGGTGCTCAGGCTGTGACTGCATAATTACCTGCCAGATTCGACCATACTCAACAAACTGCCCGACATATGCTGAGCCGAAATAGGACTGCAGGGTGTCGAAAATTGTGGAAACCGGTATCCCCAGCAGTTCGGCGCGTGCGCGGTCCACGTCCAGATAGAGTTGTTGCTGGTTGGCCGAAAAGGTGCTCGATACCCCACTTAGTTCCTTCCGTTTTCTGGTCTCGGCGATGAATGCCTTGGTAACCTTGTCCAGTTCTTGGGGGGTAGCGCTGCTCTTGTTCTGAATGAAAAACTCGAAGCCCCCCATGCTCCCCAAGCCGGGGATAGAAGGGGGGTTGATCGGGAATGCTACCCCTTCCTTGAGGGAAGAAAGCTTGCGCCCTAGGTCATGCACTACGCTGAAGGCACTATCTTGGGCATCCTTGCGCTGGTCATACGGCTTCAGCGCAATAAACATCAGGGAGCTGTTCTCTTTGTAGGTGCCGTCAATCATGCTATAGCCGTCAATCTGGGTAATATCTTCGACGGCCGGATTGGAGCGGAGTAGAGGTAGCATCTGGGTGCTCATCTTGCTTGTGCGTTCGAGGCTGGCGGCGTCGGGCAGGAAGCTGCCCACAAACATATACCCTTGGTCCTCTTCCGGCACAAAACTGCCCGGTACAACTTTAAAGAGAGCCACCACTGCCACCAGCATCCCCGCAAAGAGAGCCATGCCGATAAACCGGTGATTAATCAGCCAGCGCACCACGGCAACATAGCCTGTAGTCACCTTGACGAAGCTGTCTTCAAACCATTTGAAGAACCCCTTCTTTTCGCTTTTAGCCGGTTTTAGGATGCGTGCGGCTAACGCCGGGGTGAGGGTTAGGGCAACCACTCCGGAGAGAACCATGGAGATGGCTATGGTAACGGCAAACTGTTTATACAGGGTCCCGGTCATGCCACCAAGAAAGGCCACCGGCATGAATACCGAGCAGAGTACCAGCACGATGGCGATCAGCGCTCCAGTCAGGTCTTTCATCGCCTTTTTGGCCGCCTCCATCGAGTTCATGCCGAAGGTGGCCATATTGTGTTCCACGTTTTCCACTACGATTATGGCGTCGTCTACCACTAGTCCAATGGCTAGGATCATGCCGAAGAGGGTGAGCATGTTGGTGGAGAAACCTAGCAGCTTGATGCCGATGTAGGTGCCGATGATCGCGATTGGCACCGCTAATACCGGGATCAGAGTGGCGCGGAAACTTTGCAGAAACAGAAATACTACCAGCACCACCAGCGCCACCGCCTCGAAGAAGGTATGTACCACCTTCTCGATGGAGGCTTCGGTAAACTTGCTGGTATCCATTACAATCTTGTATTCCATCCCTTCCGGGAAACCAGGCTCTAGGTTCTTTAACAGGTTGCGTACCTGCTTTGAGGTCTCAATGGCGTTGGCACCAGGTTGCTGATAAACGACGATGACGGCAGATTTTTTCCCGTTGACTCTGGTAGTTATTGAGTAATCCTTCGCCGCCAATTCTACTCTTGCCACATCTTTTCACCGGACAATGGCCGAGCCTTCGCGGGCGGTACGGATAATGATGTTTTCGAACTCGGCCGCGTTCGATAGCATCCCCTTGGTGGAGACCACAAAAGATTGCTGGGTCCCTGCAGGGGCAGGGGACTGGCCGATGGAGCCGATGCCGTATGCTTTATTTTGCTGCTGGATAGCGGTAGAGATATCTTGGGTGGCAACCCCGAGCTGCGCCATCTGCTCTGGCTGCAACCAGATTCGCATGGCCAAGTCCGGCTCTGGGAACATATTGGCGGTATTGGCACCGGGTAGACGCTTGATCGGATCCAATATGTATAAATTAGTGTAGTTACCCAGATACACAGGCTCGTAGCGATCATCATCTGAATAAATACTGATCGCCATCAGGAATGAGCCGGAGCTTTTACTCACCGTCACCCCTTGGCGGTTGACCACATCTGGCAGGAGAGCGGTGGCCTGATTGACCCGGTTTTGGACATTGACCTGAGCCATGTCCGGATCGGTGCCCGGCTCAAACACAACAGAGAGGAACATGCCGCCTGTCGAGGTGCTTGTGGATGCCATATAGAGCATTCCATCGACACCATTTATCTGCTGTTCCAGCGGGGCGGCCACCGTGTTGGCGATAACTTCGGCCGTGGCGCCAGGGTAGCCTGTCGAAACCGACACCGTCGGCGGGGCGATATCAGGGTACTGGGCAATGGGGGTGGACTGCATGGCCATGAACCCGGCCAGAGTGATGATGATTGAAATGACAGCCGCAAAAACCGGGCGATCAATAAAAAAGTTTCCCATGAATTACCCCTGTTTAGCCGTAGTCGGTTGTGAGGAAGCGGATGGTTTTAGATCTTCTGGAGCAACCACTTTGAGCGGCATGCCTGGCCCAAGCCGCATGAAACCATCAACTATCACTCGGTCGCCGGCCTTTAAACCCTCGTTGATGATCCAATCATCGCCTAACCAAGCCCCCACGGCGACCGGCCTGGCTTCTGCCTGATTTTTGTCGTTAGCCACCCAGACCATGTGACCATTGCTGATCTGCTGGACTGCTCGCTGGGGAACAACCATAACGTTGGGGCGTTGTGCGCCCTTTAGGTAGGCTTTGACAAACATGCCGGGGCGGAGTTCGGCTTCTGGGTTTGCAATTTCAGCCCTTACCAAGAAAGTACCGGTTTCCCTATTGTAAGAGGGGTCGTGGAAACTGAGTTTGCCGGTATGGGGATACCGCCTATAGTCAGACAACTCTAGCTCAACCGCGTAGTGGTATCCTTCAGGCGGGAGCAGTTTGCCCTCGATAACCTCTTGACGTGCGCGGTCCTGATCGTTCTGCGAAATACTAAAATCAATCCAGGCGGGGTCGAGTTTAGCCACATACGTCAACTTGGCAGAACTACCCCC
>JAQUDG010000102.1 GCA_028685815.1 Desulfuromonas sp. | reverse complement strand
GCGGAACACGGGGACTTTGCCGTTAATCTAGCCATGATGTTGGCTAAGCCAGAGAAGATGGCCCCGCGAAAAATTGCTGAGATTCTAGTGGAGCAGTTAAATTCCGCACCAACCATGTGGAGCAGGGTCGAGATTGCTGGGCCGGGCTTTATCAACTTCTTTTTGACCTCATCTAGCTGGTTTGCCATCCTTGAATCGGTTTACCGTCAAGGGGAACGCTACGGTGCGTGCTCTATCGGGGCAGGGAAGAAGGTACAGGTTGAGTTCGTTAGCGCTAATCCGACCGGGCCGTTGCACATTGGGCACGGACGTGGTGCCGCCACTGGGGACGCTGTTGCCTCTGTTTTGCACGAAGCTGGGTATGTGGTACAGCGTGAGTACTATATCAATGATGCCGGCAATCAGATGGACACGCTTGGGCGCTCTATCTACCTGCGCTACCTTGAACTGCAGGGTCAAGAGGTTGAGTTTCCGTCCGATTGCTATCAAGGAGATTATGTTATCGCTATCGCCCGCGAAATCATGGTGGAAAAGGGCGAGGCGTTGCTGCATCAAAACGTGCAGGAGGCCGTGCGTTACTGTGCCCGCTCCGGAGGAGAGGAGATACGCACCGGCATCGATCAAGACCTGCGCAGTTTCGGCGTCTGTTTCGACAACTGGTACAGTGAACAAAGTCTGTACGACCGCGATCTAGTCAGTAGTGGAATTAAAATTCTGAGCGATAGAGGGCATACGTACACTGAAGGGGGCGCCCTGTGGTTGCGGACTACGGACTTTGGAGATGACAAAGATCGAGTGCTGGTACGCGCCAACGGTGCAACTACCTACTTTGCTTCCGATGTCGCTTACCATCAGGAGAAATATGCGCGTGGTTTTGATACCGTTATCGACGTCTGGGGCGCAGATCATCATGGCTACGTGCCGCGCATGAAAGCTATGCTAGCCGCCCTTGGGGAGGAGCCCAGTCGGCTACAGATTATTCTGGTCCAACTGGTGAATCTGTTGCGGGGTTCAGAGCCAGTGGCGATGAGTACGCGCGCGGGAACCTTTGTGACCTTGCGCGAGGTGCTGGATGAGGTGGGTAAAGATGCCTGCCGTTTTTTCTTTCTTATGCGTCGTTCCGACAGTCAGCTAGACTTTGATCTAGAGCTTGCCAAGCAAAAGAACAACGAGAATCCTGTTTTCTACGTCCAGTACGCCCATGCGCGTGTTTGTAGTATAAATCGCAAAGCTGCAGAGGAAGGGATCGCGCTGCCCTGTGGACAGGATGTAGATCTCTCTTTGCTGATCCTAGAAGAAGAGTTGGTGCTGGCAAAATTGTTGCACCGCTATCCGCAGATCATCGAAGCGGCTGCGTTGCATTATGAACCCCATCGTATAACCTTTTACCTGCAGGAACTTGCAGCAAAGTTCCACAGCTACTATAATCAGCAGCGTGTAATTGTCGAGAGTCCAGCACTGACACAGGCGCGCCTTTATCTGGTTAATGCAGTTAAAATTGTACTGGTTAATGCGTTGCGGGTGCTGGGAGTGAGTGCTCCGGAGCAGATGTGATTCTGTGCGGAGATAAGAGGGGGAATGGTTATGGCTCAGGCAGAATATAAGCGCGCTCCACGCACTTCCGGGCGACGAAAATCAATGGTGCTGACATTCATGGTGCTGCTTCTGTGCTTGGCCTGTTTCGCCCTCGGTGTGCTGGTGGGCGGTTCGGGCTCGAAGCCATTAGATGCAAAAGATAAACTCGTAAACGCCACTTCGGCAGATGCGCCTGCTGCTGTTCCTGCCACCGTGCGAGTAAGCCCTGCTGCGCAGCCTGAAGAGAATCAGGTGCTCAAAGCAACAGCTCAGAGGGCTCCTACAAAGCTTGGGTTAGGGGGCACGGTGGAGAGAGAAGCTGCGGTTCAGGCTGAAAGTATGGAAGCAGCAGCCAGAGAAGTTGTTGCCGAGAGAGTCGCTGCCGCGGTAGAGGATGCACTGATCGAAAAACCTGTTACACGGGAAACCCCGCTGGGAAGTGGGATTAACTTGCGCAAGAAGTCTGAAGTTAGCGCCGATTTTGCTGCAGATGTAGTGGGGTCTAAAGCTTCAATCCCTGCCGCCAATGCGGTTTCAGCATCTGCAGCACTGCAGGATAGATCCGGGAAAAGTGCTGTGGGTGGGGCAACTCCACCTCCTCTGGAAGCTACGCCTAAAGGGGGGAAGGGGGGAGCTTATGTCGTGCAGTTAGCATCTTTTCGCCGCGATGTGGATGCGCAGCACCTGGCGCAAAAACTCAAGGCCGATTTCCCCGTTTATGTGCGTCAGGTTGACCTTGCAGACAAAGGGCAGTGGTTTCGCGTTCTTGCTGGGCCTGTGACTGAGCGTGCCGAGGCGGATATGCTCAAGCAAAAGATGAAAGAGAGGGCCGGTATTGAGGGTTTTGTCAAAAAACATTCCGAGATCTGACAAATATGCTCAGGAAGGTGTTTTTTTGTCTTGACTTAGTGACGGGGAAAAAGTACATTGCGCTTCGCTTTGACGCGGGGTGGAGCAGCTTGGTAGCTCGTCGGGCTCATAACCCGAAGGTCGGAGGTTCAAATCCTTCCCCCGCTACCAAAAAACATAACGCCAGTTATGTGTAGACCTTCAAATAGTGAAGCTTAAACATGGCGTGAAATGATAGTGCCTGGGGCATGCAAGGGTAGTACTTGCTTAGCACCTTGTGCAGTATTAATAGATTACGGCGGTGTAGCTCAGTTGGTTAGAGCATGCGGCTCATATCCGCAGTGTCCGGAGTTCGAATCTCTGCACCGCCACCATTTAAAAGAGGCCTCTCCATTCCGGGGGGGCCTTTTTTATATCCAGGGTACCCCTCTCCCCGCTCTTTTATTGCTGCGCCTCGTTTTGGGGCTCTTGATTCAAGGCAGAACTACGCTGATGGAAAATATAGTCAGACAAAGCATCGAAGATGAACAGCTGATCCCGGCATGCACCCGCGTGTTGGTTGCGCTATCTGGCGGAGCTGACTCCACTGCGTTGCTGCATCTCCTCAGTCGCCTTGGTCCCCAGCTTGGATTTAGTATCGCCGCCGCCCACTTGAATCACCGGATTCGCCCTAGCGCTGCAGCAGATGCTGCAGCCGTGGCGCGACTGTGCTATAGCCTCGGTATCCCCGTGGTCTTCTGCGCCGAAAATGTTCCTGAATACGCCCGCACGCATAAAATGGGTCTCGAAGAAGCCGGACGGGAGCTGCGTTATCGTTTTTTGCGCATGGCAGCGCAGAATACAGGTTCGGTACGTATTGCGACAGCTCACCACCTCAACGATCAGGCGGAGACCCTTGTTATGCGCCTAGCGCGTGGTACCTCCGTATCCGGGCTTATGGGAATCCCTATGAAAAAACTTCCCTTTGTTCGCCCTCTGTTAAAGGTTGAGCGCTCCCAAGTGGAGGCATACCTGCACCGCTATGGTCTGACCTATGTCGACGATGAATCCAATAGCGACTGTAGTTTTACGCGTAACCGCGTGCGTCACAAGGTTTTACCCTTAATAGAAGGGGTGCATCCGCAGGCACAAAGACAGCTAGCGCAACTGGCGCAGCAGGTTTGTGTGGAAGAACACTATTGGGCGCTGGAGGTGGACAAGCACTTACGCGAAGTGCAGATGTGGAGTGACGAGCTAGACGTTGAACTACGGATTGATTATCGCGCTACCGCTGCATTGCACCCAGCGTTAAGAGCTCGAGTGCTGCGTGGACTGTTGGAGAAAACACGTGGAAACTTGCGCGGGCTGGAAGCTGTCCATATGCAGCTGCTGGAATCGATGTTTACCCACACCCGCCCGCAGATGCAGTTTGATCTGCCTGGTGCCTGGGTCGCGCGCCGTTATGCACAAATTGTGTGTCGCCGTACCGCCCCAGAGGTTGAACGTACAAGCTTCAATCTCCGGATTGATGGTCCGGGGTCTTATGTTATGCCCCAGGGTGCCAGCGCCGAGGTCACCTTAACCCACGCATCCACCGAGTGTGCGCTCAGGGTGGAGTTTGATGCTGCTGCAGTTCAGTGGCCGTTGCATATACGGGAAAACCGCCCTGGGGATCGGCTCAGATGTGTCGGGATGGATGGAAGGAAAAAACTTAAACACATATTTTCCGAACATCGGCTTGAGCTGGAGCAGCGCTGCGGTGTCCCCGTGTTGTGTGATGCCAATGGAGAGATCCTTTGGGTGATGGGGGTTCGGCGCAGCTGTCTAGCGCCCTACACGGTCCATACTCAAGCTGTCGTGCGTGTTCTTTTTAGCCCAGGGGAGCGGAAAATATAATTGAGCAAGACATGGGGCTGTGTTACCTTGCACATTGGTTTTTAGATGTTTTTAGATGTCTGGTATCTGAAGTGGCCGCAAAAGTTTTTTGCTAGATCAGGCCTATAATAACTGGGGAGGAAAAGTGAATCAGTTTTATAAAAATATAGCGTTGTGGCTTGTGATTTCTTTGGTGATGATCTTGCTGTTCAATATGATGACTAAGCAAGGTGCCCAACAGGAATTGATCAGCTATACAGCGTTTGTCAATGCCCTGGATGCTGAGCAGGTTGAGGAAGTTGTAATGCAGGGGCGCAATATTGACGGGGTCTACAAAGACCGGACCAATTTCAAGACTTATGCTCCATCCGATCCGGAGTTGATTCAACAGTTGCGCCAAAAGGGTGTAATCATAGAGGCGAAGCCGGAAGAGGATCGCAGTTTCTGGATGACCATGCTGGTATCATGGGGGCCTATTCTCCTGCTTATAGCTGTATGGATATTTTTCATGCGTCAAATGCAGGGAGGAGGCGGCAAAGCTATGAATTTCGGCAAGAGCAAGGCTCGCCTGCTCTCCGACACTCAAGGGATGGTTACCTTCAAGGATGTTGCCGGGGTCGATGAGGCCAAAGAGGAACTCGAAGAAATTGTGGCTTTCCTGAAAGACCCTAAAAAGTTCACCCGCCTAGGGGGACGTTTGCCCAAAGGGGTTCTGTTGGTGGGTTCGCCCGGAACCGGTAAGACCTTGCTGGCGCGTTCCATTGCGGGTGAGGCTGATGTCCCATTCTTCACCATCTCTGGTTCTGATTTTGTGGAGATGTTTGTCGGAGTGGGTGCCAGTCGTGTGCGGGATCTGTTCGCCCAGGGGAAAAAGAATGCCCCATGTATCATCTTCATCGATGAAATTGACGCCGTTGGTCGGCATCGTGGTGCGGGGTTAGGCGGTGGTCATGATGAGCGCGAACAGACCTTGAACCAGCTTCTGGTTGAGATGGATGGGTTTGAATCCAATGAAGGGGTTATCCTGATTGCTGCGACCAACCGTCCCGATGTTTTGGACCCGGCATTGCTGCGTCCTGGCCGTTTTGACCGCCAGGTGATAGTTCCACGCCCTGATGTGCGCGGACGCACCAAGATTCTACTAGTGCATGCGAGCAAGGTGCCTATGGATGATTCGGTGGATATGGAGATTGTCGCCAAAGGAACCCCTGGGTTTTCCGGAGCGGATCTTGCCAATCTAATTAACGAAGCCGCGTTGCTTGCCGCTAGAGAAAATAAAGATCACGTGTATATGAGTGATTTGGAGTATGCCAAGGATAAGGTCATGATGGGAGCGGAGCGGCGTTCCATGGTGATCACGGAGAAAGAGAAAAAAATCACCGCCTACCACGAAGCTGGACACGCGCTGGTTGCCCTCAAAACTCCGGGCTCCGATCCGGTACATAAGGTTTCCATCATCCCACGTGGACGTGCTCTCGGTGTCACTATGTATCTGCCTAAAGAAGAGAGTTACAGCCAGAGCAAGAATGACCTCCTTGGTGCACTAGCCGCGCTTTTGGGTGGGCGTGCAGCGGAGGAGTACTTCCTCGACAGTGTTACAACCGGTGCGAGTAACGATATCGAACGTGTGACTAATATAGCGCGCAAGATGGTGTGTGAGTGGGGCATGAGTGAAAAACTCGGGACCTTATCCTTTGGAGACAAAGAGGGAGAAGTGTTCCTAGGTAAAGAGATGAGCCACACGCGCAACTACAGCGAATCCACTGCAGAAGAGATAGATGCAGAGGTGCGCAGGATTGTAACCGAAGTATATGAGCGTACGCGGCAGATCATCAAGGATAATGCGGAAGTGCTTGAGCGCATGGCGCTTGAATTACTTGAGCACGAGACTATAGACAGTAAAGATATTGAGCGCATTATGGCTGGTGAACCGCTCCTGAAGAAGAAGGAAGAGACAAAGCCAGCACCAGCGTCAGCGCCGCCAGCAGAGGTGAAAACCGAGTCTGAACCTGTGGAGAGCGCTGCTGCTGAAGAAGAAATCTCTACCGCCGACTGATGTTTGAGCAGATGCGCATATTATCTGTCTCAACTCCTGAGCAGGTACGCGCTCAAATGGAAATGATCGGCGTTGATCCCGGCGGGATTCAACGCATGGCGGGGAAGGCAGCCCATCTGAATATCCTGCTGCAAGGGATATCATGCGGTGCCGCTAATATCCTTAAGCAGGAGATGCTCTCCCTCGGGGGTGATGCGGCGGTGGCGCGTGGCACCGTGTGTTGCAGCATCACCCATTCAGATGTGATGTTGATGGGAACGTCGAGGCAGTTACACGCCCTCGCGCGGCGCTTGCCGGCGCAACCCTTTGGGCTCAAAAAAGTGGGGCAGCGTCTGGCTGCCCTGCTTGGGCACCACGAGCATCCACCGCGTCAGTTGAAGGGTCGGGGGGTAACGCTGGATTTAAATCGTCCGTGCGTTATGGGAATCCTCAACGCCACCCCTGATTCGTTTCACGATGGTGGCACGTGCGCTGACTTGGACGCGCTGCTTCGCCGTGCTGCCGAGCAGGTACGGGGAGGAGCTGATCTCTTTGACGTTGGGGGGGAAAGCACTCGTCCCGGTGCACCGCAGATTGAGCAGGACGCTGAGCTCGAGCGGATTCTGCCGCTGATCGCGGCGTTGAGGCGCGAGTTTGACCTCCCCGTTTCGGTAGATACCAATAAGGCTGAAGTGGCGCGCTTGTGTTTAGAGGGTGGCGCGGCCTTCGTAAATGATATCAGCGGACTCGGCTTTGATCCGCACATGGCGCAGGTGGTGGCCCAAGCTCAGGCGGGAGTGTTTCTCATGCATACCCCAGCTCGCCCTGATGTCATGCAAAATCACACCAGCTATACCGATTTGATGACGGAAATTATTGCCAGCCTCGAGGCTTCGGCGGTACGGGCGCAAGAGGCTGGAATCGACTCCGGTTCCATCGCTTTTGACCCAGGCATAGGCTTTGGTAAAAATGTAAGCGGTAATCTTACCCTTATTCAGCGCCTGAAGGAGATAGTCGACCTAGGCTATCCGGTGCTGCTGGGGACATCCAGAAAAGGTTTTATTGGCCACGTGCTGAAACAACCGCAGACCTCCCAACGGTTAGCCGGTTCGCTTGCAACGATCGTTCTTGGTCTGGCACATGGGGCGCGAATTTTCAGGGTTCACGATGTTGAACCCAGCAGGCAAGCTCTGGACATGGCATGGGCTGTATGCACTAACGGATAACCTGCATACGGGCAGGCGAGCATAGAGGCAAAGATGGGGCGAATATGGGCGAGATAGAGGAAATTCTAAAAAACAGCCGGTGGTTGCTGGATGCTCTGGATGTGGCCCTTGTCGCCTTTATGATCTACCGGATTATTCTCCTCATCAAGGGGACCCGTGCGGTACAGATGGTAGTCGGCCTGGCGGTGGTTCTCGCAGTGTATGTTGTTTCCGAGATAGCCAACCTCTACACCCTTCAGTGGCTACTCGACAATTTCCTCACCTCGATTGTGCTGGTCATCGTCGTCATTTTTCAGAACGATATTCGCCGCGCTCTGATGCATGTGGGGCGAAACCCCTTCTTTGCCGATGTCACCTATAGCGAAGAATCTAAGATAATAGATGAATTAGTTACGGTGACTGTAAGTCTGGCAAGTAAGAAAATCGGCGCTTTGATGGTTATTGAGCGTGAAACTGGCCTAAAAAACTTCCTTGAGATCGGGGTGGAAATTGACGCCAAGGTCTCTTCCGATCTTATCTCTGCAATATTCCTTCCGCTCTCTCCGCTGCATGATGGCGCGCTTATCCTGCAGAACGGACGCCTGAAGCAGGCTGGCTGTTTTTTGCCTTTATCGCAAAATCCTGATATTAGCAAGACTCTGGGCACCCGCCACCGGGCCGCAATCGGTTTGACGGAGTTGGTCGATGCTGTGGTGGTGGTGGTATCAGAAGAGACAGGTAAAATATCCGTAGCGGTAGGAGGGCGTATGACGCGCGGTCTTGATTCTACTTCGCTGCGGCGTATTTTAGTCCGCCTGCTCGATCAGTCGCAAACCAGACGTAAGAGGTGAATTAATGATGGAACGTATCTTGACAAACTGGCCCATCAAGGTTCTCTCGCTGGCGTTTGCGGTTATGCTGTGGCTGCTCGTCATGGGGGAGCAGAACACCGAAGTTGGTTATACAGTTTCACTGGAGATTAAGAATGTGCCCAAGGGATTAATTATAGCCAGTGAGGTGCCGGGGCGCATCGATGTGCGTTTGACCGGCTCCCGTACCCTGTTGGCCAATATTCAGGGTTCCGACCTAGGGATTTCTGTAGATTTGCACGATGCCAAACCTGGTATAACCACCTTTCGTAGCTTGGACGAACGGCTGAACCTGCCCCGTTCTGTGGTGGTCAGTCGCCTGTCTCCCTCCTTCGTAGATATAAAACTTGAGCGCGTGGTGAAAAAAGAAGTGCCCCTGCGCGTAGTATGTGGCGGAAGTCCAGCTGTGGGGTACAGTATCGAAGGGGTTATGGCTGCGCCGGACTTGGTTGAGGTTGAGGGGGCCGAAAGTGAGATGAAGCGGGTAACCGAAGTTGAGACCGAGAGTGTCGACATCGAAGGGCTGAAGACCAGTTTCTCCCTGACGGTGCCTATTAATTACGCGGGTATTTACACGCGCCTGGTTAAGGTTAAAACGGCAGATGTGCAGGTGATTATAGGTAAAATTCATGAAATGGAACAACCACAGGAACCCGGCGAGCCTGCTGATGGGTCCGACAATGAGACTGTTGCCCGCCCAGACGGCTCATTGTGATTGTACTTGCTTTAATGTTGAGTATGCTCCCCTAGGAGATACAAGGTGAGCAACTATCCAGAATATAAGGTTTATTTATGACTGAGGAACGAAAGATTTTTGGCACCGATGGCGTGCGCGGAATGGCCAATGTTTACCCTATGACTACCGAAGTAGCCATGCAATTGGGACGCGCGCTTGCACATATGTTCAAGGGGCCAGGCAAGCGCCGCCGTATAGTTATCGGTAAGGATACGCGATTGTCCGGATACATGCTCGAGAACGCTCTGGCATCGGGTATTTGCTCTATGGGGGTAGATGTGCAGCTGGTCGGACCACTGCCAACTCCGGGGATTGCCTTCATTACCCGCTCCATGCGCGCCGATGCTGGTGTGGTGATTTCTGCCTCGCATAACCCGTACCAGTACAACGGCATCAAGTGCTTTTGCTCCATGGGACACAAGCTCGCCGATGCCAAGGAGTTAGAGCTGGAGTCGATGCTATTTACCTCTGAGCTTGATGTGTTGCGTCCGACCGCTGCTGAGGTTG
>JAQUDG010000101.1 GCA_028685815.1 Desulfuromonas sp. | reverse complement strand
GTACTGATACTCTCCAGAGGCGGGGATGATGGCATCAGAAGGGTGCCTGATCCACATGGCGTTAGCATCCTGCTGCTCGGAATGAAACAGTCCATGACAACCGGTACAAAATGCCGTAGTGGTGTTCCCAAGATCGCCATCACCGAATCCAAACCCACCCTGCGTATCTACCCTGCCAAGGTATTCGTTATGCTTAGCACCGCCGCTGTGATTCATCCCATCATGTAATCCGGCCTCCCAGAGGCCATCCTCATAGCCCTCGACCCCGGCATTGGTGAACTTATGTCCAGACAAAAATCGGTACCAACCCTGCTCGGCGGCGGTGACTGCCCCAGAAACTCCGTTCGGATGATCCTGAGCGTGATGACGCACATTTAGATGACATCCACTGCAGCCATACTTTCCTTTCAGAGGGAAACCACCCATACCTCCGCCGGTGAACGGTTGCGACAGGTTTTCATGACAAGAATTTGTGCCACAGCTAGAAGTAGCTCCAGGAGCTTTTTTCAGATACTTATCATCCTCCCCCAGAAACACGTTGTGCCCCTTGGTATCATCCCCTCCAAGCCCTTGCTTCACCCAGTAGAAATTCCCTCCCGCTAGGTATTCTGTAGGCTCGCCGCCGGTAAAGAGAACCACTGGCACCTTACAACCATCCATCTCATAATAAGTGCTCGAGGCATCCGAAGAATGACATCCGACACAGTCTGTGGTGAGCAAAGTCGGGCGGGGCTGCTCATCCACAACCACCGCATTGTCCTGACTGTTATGCATGGTATGGCAATTTGAACATGGACCGCTTACACTGGCGCCCGCTAGGTTCGCGGATACATGCACCATTAAAATAATAAAAGCGCAAGCGATGAAGATTTTCCCCCACCCATCCACAGCAGCATCTTTATCCGACAAGATCAATCTTGCTTTCAACATAGTATTTCTCCCGATGTACATACCCACATATATATAATTCACAGAGGAGCCTGCAATCTTTGCTGCGGTACCGGCAGCCACCCTCAGCAAGAACTGACGGCAACGGGTTTCCGCACACGCAAGCCCATACAAGACGCATAAGCTTTAGGCAAGTATGCACGGTCTGTACCAGCGGCGTTACCCCTCAAGCGATACTGAAAGGAGGATGAATTCGTGGAAGAAGTTTGGCTAATTACAGAAGCTTATACTTGGCAGGAAAGAAGGACGATGAAATAAGAAAGGCTTAAACTAATTACCGAGGTGGTTACAAAGTGGGTGTAATGCACCAGTCTGGGGGATGCTGCGGGAAAACCCCCAGCATATTGCCCCCCGCGGACATGCCGCGACAGTACATTTCACAGGCTTTTTGACATTAGAGATACCGTCAGCACGGGAGCCCCTTCCAGGTGGATACGAATGCCTCGAACTCGTCAACCGGCATGGGGCGGGCAAGGAGAAAGCCCTGCGCCTCATCACAACCCAACTGCTGCAAAAGGATCAATTGAGCGGTTTCTTCGATCCCTTCGGCGACCACGCTCAAATCCATGGCTTGCGCCAAAGCTATAATAGAACTAGCAATAGCGGCATTATCAGGGTCTGCTTCAATATTGGTGACAAAGGACCTGTCGATCTTCAAGCTGTTGATTGGAAAACGCTTCAGATAGCTTAAAGAGGAGTATCCCGTGCCGAAATCATCGATTGAAAGTCGGATCCCCCGCTCGCGCATGGCGCTCATGGTGGCAATACTCTCTTCCACGTTATGCATCGCCACACTCTCGGTAATTTCAAGTTCAAGATATTCTCGTTTTATTCCACTGTCGCGTAAAACGATATCGAGCTGTTCGAGCAGATTCGGCTCCATAAACTGACGCGCAGAAAGATTAACCGCCAGGCGCACAGGGGTGCAAAACCTCTCATGCCAACTTACGGCCCGGGCACAGGCGTTACGCAAGACCCACTCCCCAATGGGGACAATCAGGCCGGTCTCCTCCGCCATGGGAATAAAATCGACCGGAGAAACTATCCCCAGTTCTGGATGTTTCCAGCGCAGCAGGGCTTCTGCACCTGTAATCAAGCCAGTTTTAAGATCTACTTTGGGCTGATAATAGATAACAAACTGATCGCGTTCCAGCGCGAGACGCAACTGACTCTCTAGCTGAAGCAATTCAAGATTGCGCTTATTCATGTCGGTACGATAGAACTGATGACGGTTACGTCCACCCTGTTTTGCCCGATACATGGCAACTTCAGCAGTCTGGAGCAAACCTTCTAGGCTCATTCCATCGCCGGGGAACATGCTGATCCCAGCGCTTGCGGTTATATAGAGTTCGAAATCGGAAATGTTTATGACTGGAGTCAGACCATCCAGCATTTTCTTCACCCGCTGCTCCGCGTGCTGCATATCATCGACCTGCGCCAGCGCGACCACAAACTCATCTCCGCCAATTCGCGCCAGCACATCTTCGCCCTTCAGACCCTTCTGAAGACGCTGCGCCACAGTACGCAACAGGCGGTCCCCCTGTGCGTGCCCTAGTGAATCA
This sequence comes from Desulfuromonas sp., assembly GCA_028685815.1. GTDB lineage: Bacteria > Desulfobacterota > Desulfuromonadia > Desulfuromonadales > Desulfuromonadaceae > JAIVHC01. Next base: position 7,338 of record JAQUDG010000101.1, on the reverse strand, counting down.
TTGATAGTCTTGAAGCGGTCAATATCAAATAGCAGCAACGCCCCCTCAACACCCTTACGTCGCGCACGTTCGAGCATCACCCCTAGTTTTTGCCCAAGCAAGGTGCGGTTAGGCAACTCGGTTAAAGGATCATACAGGGTGAGGAAATCAAGTCTGCTCTTCTCCTGGTGTAACTGCTCGGCAACTTGGTGATGTCCAAATGCCACTGCAATGGTATTGGCTATAGATTCAAGAAATTCCACCATCCCCCGGGTAGCCACATTCTTTTTCCGCGAGATTACCTGCAATATGCCTATAACCTGATCATCCAAGCGTAAAGGGATAATGGCAACGGACTGCGCCTTGGCACAATGACATCCCTGCTGGCTGCACAGCTTCGGATACATATCTCTGCTACCGTCAAACTCCGGTGCGCTCCAGAAGCTTCCTCCTGGAGTAAAATATTCCTGCGCAAAATCAACATCACCTTCTAGAATTTTGCTGCAAAAAGAGTCAGCGGACAGCCTTTCAATTACTGGCGCAAGACCACATGCGGCGGGCACCACGACCTCGTCACCTGAGAGCAATCCCAGATCAACTCCAGAGCTCCGATAATACGAATATGTGCCCTCTTCTTTTAAGCGTAAGCCCACATACTCACATCCAGTGAAATCACGAATCAACTGCAAGATATCCTGAATTTTTTCACTGTGCACATTAGAGAGAGAAAGCAAGGATAAAACCTGAGCCGTTAACGTCTCGCGCCGGTCTGCCAGCTTACGTTCAGTAATATCCTCCTTCACCGCAACAAAATGGGTCACCTTTCCAAGGGCATCCTTTAGCGGGGATATGAGGGCATACTCCCAGAACGTCTCGCCATTTTTCTTACGATTCCGAAACTCTCCACGCCACTCATGTCCATTAAGAATGGTAGTCCACATGGTGCGAAAATACTCTTTAGGGGCACTGCCAGCGCTAAGGATACGTGGATTTTCCCCTATAGCTTCGGCAGCTGAATACCCTGTAAGCCGAGTAAAGGTCGGGTTTATATATTCAATGGCACCTTCAATATCAGTAACAATAATGGAGTTAGGACTCTGTTCAACCGCGCGATTGAGCTTACGTAGTTGATCTTCCGTCTTCCGAAGGATGCTGATATCAATTAGGGTTCCAACCACACCCGGACTGGAATGAGCAACCCGCGAATATGACGCCGCCGAAAATATCACCGGATATTCCTTCCCATCGGCAAATACCAGCGACTGCTCACTGCGGTGGGTTAGCTCAAATTTGGCCCCGCAGGTTTTAACGATTTTAGCTATGGATGGTGGCAAAGCCCGCTCCATTGCATCTCCAGGTTTCAGATGGAGCGGACGTCCAACTTTTGCATCAAAGGCTTTATTAAATCCTATATAGTTACCACCCGCATCAGCGAAAAAAATCGGGTTAGGAATTGCATCGATCAGGTTCTGCAGTTTACCCAACTGGATTTGCAAGCTATGACGCTGGCGCTCTACGCGATGCAGCATTTGATCAAAACACTCCTGCAGCACCACGAGTTCATCACCAGCTGCGCGCCTCCTAGACTTACCACTCTGAAAGCCTTCATCATTACGGCGTACATCTGCGGCGGCGACCACCTTGCGGGTCAACTGCTTCAAGGGCTTCATCAAGTGTCGCATCAACAACCAAACTGCAACCGCGGCCAGGGCAATTTTACCGCTTAAAACCAAAAACAGCTCGCGCTTCAATGTTACTAAGGGAGCATACGCCTGCTCAAGAGACTGGTGTACTCCCAACACCAGCCCTACTCGATGCAACTTGTGGATAGAACTAAGGGTATCCAAGCCACCAGTTCTAGTTACAATAGTGGTTATAGTTTCGCCGGCAGACGCACGCTGGCGCAATTTCTTCCCCTGATCTGACAAAGAGGTGAACTCATCATGCTTATGTCCGGCACCAAATATTAATGAATATTCCGGACTGCACAGACTCAAGAAGTCTCCATCTTCGCCCGAACCAAATTTCTGCAAATAACCGAGCATATTGCTATCCAGCAGATTGACTGCTCCGGCGAGAACCCCAACGACTCTTCCCGTGGATTTTACGACTGGGACTGCAAATAAAATTACCGGTTCTGACGTTTGCGTAGGCGTATCCACGCTTTTAGATAAACACGCTGCTGCACGTGCCTTCCCGCTACGCAAGGTAAGCTGAAGCTGCCGGTCCCATCCGCACAACGATTGTAAAACAAGCGGAGAAGATGAACCTGTTGCGACCATGGCTCCGGTAGAATCAAAAAATGCCAACCCCTTACCAAAGAGCAACTGACTGCTCCACTCCTTGTCCAGAAATGTGCTTGCCCGAGCTGGGTCATCAAGCACTTCCACCTCAACTCGCCCTGCAAGCTCCTGCAGATGTTGCGTAACATTGTAGAGCCTATCATCAATCTGGCCTGCCAAAGTCTGCACCAGTGCTGCCTGCTCCCGCGTGATCGCAGCGCGCAGTTCATCACGAAAAAAGCCGAACATCATCCACGTTGTCAAAATAAGGAGAAAAGCTACGAGTAACGTCACCGGCATACTCATTTTAAGCTTCAACGAGTTATTCTTGTGCCAGCGTTCAGGAATAATTGAATTCAAATGAGGCTCCGAAATAGCAATTTATTCAGGTTGCCGCCAACAGTCAGAGTACAATTTCATCCTATCGATAGCACTACAGGAGTGATAGGGGTGCGACTCGAAGAGATTCAGGGTCACGGCTACCGGTTGGAACAAAATAAACAGCGTGTCTAGTACACACTGAATCTAATTAGCTTTCGCAGGTACACCATGACATAACGTGGCATGCCGCTGCCCACCACTCGATATGGGCACAGATGATACCCAAATTAGTTAAGAATGCAAACACTGTTTGTCTGCGCGGGCGTTAATATATTATGTTTATTTCAAAACACCCACTTAACCCACCAAACCCTACAGAACCTGACCCATCTGTCATGCCGAATTAAGATGACTTTTCCTTACATACAATCATATGTTTTATTGGGCTAGCTAAAAACAGAGCCACGCAGAAGAAAATTGAGCAAAATGTAGGTTTTCAGAAAGGGCAAAAATGGCGACCAATGACAATCGAGGCAGCTGTGAACTCGAAAATCACAGCCACGAAGAGGCAATCCTCCCGCGCTTACTCGTTAGCAACGCTCTGCGCGCCAACCTGGACAAACATATGACCCTAAACCGCATGGCGGACTCCAAAGCCGCTATGATTATCACCGCAGCCTCGTTGATTATCACCATCACCCTTACTCAGTTCGCTCATCTACAGCTCAGTACGGTAATGCTGCTGGCGGGATCAGGGGTTATGGCGCTATTGTTCTCAATCCTTGCCATTATCCCCCCTTTACACGCCAGCGGTGACACCAATCTATTCTACTTTCGCTCCTTTGCGAAGCTGAGCGAGGCAGAATTCAAGACGCAGTTCATTGAAACCATCGCAGACCGGGAGAAACTCTATGACGCCTATCTGCACGAAATCTACTTTCTAGGCAAATATCGACTAACACGTAAATATGCCCTAATTCGCAATGGCTTATGGGCCCTGCTCGCTGGGCTGATGGGTGCTATTGTTTCGGTTCTGTGGCACAACATGGGATAAGTTGCAAGAAACCGACGCGCATCATGGCCAAAACTCCCCCCAATTAACACGTGAAGGCATTACCAGTAAGGATGCGCAGGTTGCGAGGATAAAGGAGATCAGTAAGGCTTGGGGGAGAGGATATGTGGATAATTATTAAAAATTATGCCTAGCCTGGTTTCGGGTCCAGCTACTGGCTATGCAGCTTGCGATCGAGGCAGGGAACGCAAAACAGTATCTCAAGAAATTTACCACTGCTCGCAAGGGAAAATTCGCGGATCTGACAAAGTGAGGCAGCAACTGATGTTTGGCAACATTGCATCATTTGCAGATCCGCTTCATATGAAAACCGGTTGCTAGTATTCAAAGAATAAAAAACACTTAAAAGGTAAGGATCTCAAAACCATTGTCGCGATACGCTGCGATACTAGGGTGCCCAAACATAGCGTCGAGTAAGGTAAGTTTTTGGTCTTGAGTTGCTGCCAGCGTGCCGAGTTTGGCAGAGCACGCCTTACACACACCCTCAACAAGATCGGCTTGCAAACATTTTTGCCATAAACCCTTTAGCGGGCTACCCTCCTTGATCAATTCCGGCACCAGCTTAACAGAAGCTCCCTCGAGGATTATTTTGACCTCATAGCCTTTATCTTTCATATCTAGAGCATTCAACAACACGTGGACAAAGCACATAGGTTCACCATTGAAGACAAACATCGCTACCTTTTTCATGGGCGGACTCCTTATTTGTTCCCGGTCGAATACAGTTCAAACAGCATAGAACTGGTTGCCGAAACGGCACTCGTGCATTGTTGGGCTAACCTAAATATCTAAAACGAAAAAGCCAGTTCACAATAGTGAACTGGCTTTTTCGTTTTATTGGTAGCGGGGGAAGGATTTGAACCTCCGACCTTCGGGTTATGAGCCCGACGAGCTACCAAACTGCTCCACCCCGCGTCATTACGCGTTTTTGCTGTACTTAGTTGCGCCTGCTTTTCTTGCTTGCTCCAGCAGGTGAGGTACTTTGTAACAAAGCTGGTAGCTATTGTCAAGCAATGCTGTAATTTATTTTTATGGAGTATCCACAAAGCTCTTCAGGCGCTTAGCGCGACTGGGGTGGCGCAGTTTGCGCAGGGCCTTGGCTTCGATCTGACGGATACGCTCACGGGTTACGTTAAAGTCCTGCCCCACCTCTTCGAGGGTATGATCTGACTTCTCGCCAATGCCGAAACGCATACGCAGCACCTTCTCTTCGCGCGGGCTCAGAGATGACAACACCTCAGCAGTCTGTGCCGACAGATTCCCTTTGATCGCTTCTTCCAAGGGGGAGACCGCCCCTTTATCTTCTATAAAATCTCCAAGGGATGAGTCTTCCTCTTCACCAATGGGTGTTTCAAGACTGATGGGCTCCTTGGCGATCTTCAGCACCCGGCGCACTTTTTCCAGCGGCAGGTCCATGCGCTCGGCTATCTCTTCGGGGATAGGTTCGCGCCCAAGCTCCTGCACCAATTGACGGCAGGTACGGATCAGCTTGTTGATGGTTTCAATCATATGCACCGGAATACGGATGGTGCGGGCCTGGTCAGCTATGGCACGGGTAATGGCCTGACGTATCCACCAAGTAGCATAGGTGGAGAATTTATACCCACGCTGATATTCAAATTTATCCACCGCTTTCATCAGCCCGATGTTCCCCTCCTGAATCAGATCCAGAAACTGCAAGCCGCGATTGGTGTACTTCTTGGCGATAGAAACCACCAGGCGCAGGTTGGCTTCAACCAACTCAGTTTCTGCAACTTTGGCTTGATATTCCCCCCAGCGTACCTCTTTTATTGCAGCAATCAGCCCTTCGGAAGTAAAGCCACTCTCATCTTCTATCTTCTTAAAACGGCGCTGTGCTCCCTTGAGGCGTTTCTCCACCGTAAGCAGCTCGTCAACACTGGTCCCCAACTCTTCCGCAACCTTGAGCGCATCGGCATCACTCTTGTGCATGCGGCGCAACAGACTGCGAATTTCTTTATGGGTAAGCCCGAGCTTTGCTTCACATGCGGCGACCTCTTTCTGACTCATCTGCACCTGTTTGGAGAGGTCCTTAAGGCGTGCAGTGGAACGCCTCGCCACTTTTTCCTTGAGATTCAACTGAAGGATAATCTCGTACAACCCCTGCGTAATCGTGTCGATTTCTGCCTGCAGAGCTTTAATTCCTGCTGCATCTGTAGTTTCCTCCATGCGCGCCGCAAGCGCGTCCGCATGTTCCTTTTGGCTTACTATCCCTGCAATCGTCTCAGAGATCTGAGCCCACAGTGTCTCCGTCTCTTCAGGAGAGACTTCATCCTCTTCGGCGGTACTTATTTTAATAATATCCGCCACATTGATATCACCGTTTGCCAGTTTTTTCCCCAGCCGTACCACTTCGTTCAGCGCAATGGGGGTGCACAACACTACCTTGGTTATAAGATTCTCCCCCGCCTCGATGCGCTTGGCGATCTCCACTTCCCCCTCACGGGTCAGCAGAGCGACTTGACCCATCTCGCGCAGGTACATGCGTACCGGGTCGCTGGTACGCCCGATGACGCCTGCTTCAAGTGCTGGAGCTTCGTCCTCTTCTTCGTCTTCTGTCTCTGACTCGCTGGCAGCGGAGCGTTTCGCGCTCGCACTTTTAGAACCCGACTCAATAATCTCTATATCCAATTCGCCAAACATAGCCATCACATCCTCGAGCTGGCTGGCGCCGACCATATCGTCGGGAAGAGCTTCGTTAACCTCATCATAGGTTAGAAAACCCTTTTCCTTACCTGTTTCGATGAGCTGTTGAAATTCTTCTTCTTTATTTTTCTTTGCCATATTGCGCGTCTCCTGTTCATCGGTATGCAGCCGATTAATTTTATGCGGTAGTATCAATTTCAACCTTTGATTTCACGGTTTATCTCCATCAACTCTCGCAGGCACTCATTCTGCATTGAGGTATCGCCGTTACGTTCGGCTTCGCACATCTGTGCATGCAGTTGTGTTCTGCGGTGTTTAAGCTGACTGTGGTTCACCGCTGTACGGCAATCGTTGAAAACTTTTTCGACAATCTCTGCGGCAAACTGATTTCTGTCCACCAATGCCGCTGTAAGAATTTCCTGCACTTCACTGTCCTCACATTGGTCCAGCAGCCATAGTCCCGGTTCCTGCCCTTGAGTACATGCCTTGCTGATGAGCTCGGCACATTCGCGGCATCCATGATGTGAGAACAAACTCTGGATTCCGGCACTCAGAACCTCTGCAGCGACCTGATGGCGCTCCGACATGAGTGCCAACAATATTTTCTGCGCCTTGAGTTCTTTATCCTCACCTGCGCCAGATGCGACGGGGCGTCGCACTTCGCGCCGAGGTGACGCATTTTGCACCTGCGTTGCCGGCGCCAACTGGCTAGACCGAGAACGTTCGGTGCGAAGTTGATCCAATTGGCGTTGCAACACTCCGGTATCGACACCGGTACGGCGCGCTAGTTCCTGCAGATGGAGGCTGACCTCAATCTCGCCGGGGACATACGCGATAACCTCCAGAATGTCCGCAATAGCGCGAGCTTGCTCTTCTGCACTATCCTTTCGGGCGGCTCATGTTTGTTGCATAAAATGTTCCAATGCCGAACCCGTTTGCTCCAAACGCTCTTCAAACGCCTCTTTTCCGTGGCGTGCAAGAAACGAATCGGGGTCTTCCCCCGGTTCCAAACTTAGGTTC
>JAQUDG010000100.1 GCA_028685815.1 Desulfuromonas sp. | reverse complement strand
ACTACTCAATAATTTCGCTTACGACACCAGCGCCTACGGTACGTCCACCTTCGCGGATTGCAAAGCGCAACTCTTTATCCATGGCGATGGGAGTGATCAGGTTAACGACCATGGAGATGTTATCTCCTGGCATTACCATTTCTACCCCTTCAGGCAATTCTACGATTCCGGTCACGTCGGTGGTGCGGAAGTAGAACTGGGGACGATATCCTTTGAAGAACGGGGTATGACGCCCACCTTCTTCTTTGGTCAGGATGTACGCTTCTGCTTTGAATCTGGTGTGCGGGGTGATGCTGTTAGGGGCTGCCAGCACTTGGCCACGCTCGATGTCTTCGCGCTTGAGGCCACGAAGCAGAATCCCAACGTTGTCGCCTGCTTGACCTTGGTCGAGCAGCTTGCGGAACATCTCAACGCCGGTAACTGTGCACTTACGGGTGTCTTTCATCCCGATAACGGCTACTTCTTCGCCAACTTTGACAATGCCTCTTTCAATACGCCCGGTGGCGACGGTGCCACGACCGGAGATGGAGAACACGTCTTCTACCGGCATGAGGAACGGCCGATCAATTGCGCGCTCGGGCTGGGGAATATAAGCATCAACCTGCGCCATAAGGTCTATAACGGGCTGCTCTTCTGGAGCACCAGTTTCGCACTGCAGTGCCTTGAGGGCGCTGCCGATTACGACGGGAATGTCGTCGCCGGGGAAGTCGTAAGAGCTTAAGAGCTCACGTACTTCCAACTCAACGAGTTCCATCAGCTCTTCGTCGTCTACCATGTCAGCCTTGTTGAGGAATACCACAATGGCGGGTACACCTACCTGACGTGCAAGCAGGATATGCTCGCGGGTCTGGGGCATAGGACCGTCGGCTGCGGATACGACTAGGATGGCGCCGTCCATCTGTGCGGCTCCAGTAATCATATTCTTTACGTAGTCGGCGTGACCTGGGCAGTCTACGTGGGCGTAGTGCCGATTGGCGGTCTCGTATTCTACGTGGGAGGTGGAGATGGTGATGCCGCGCTCGCGCTCCTCGGGAGCGTTATCGATTGTGTCGAAGGCACGGGCTACACCACCACCCTGTCCAGCCATTACCTTGGTGATGGCGGCAGTGAGGGTTGTCTTGCCATGGTCAACGTGCCCAATGGTTCCGATGTTGACGTGCGGCTTACTTCTATCAAATTTTTCTTTAGACATAACGTACTCCTTAGCCTTTGACCTTGGCAATGATTTCTTCAGAAATCGCCTTTGGCACCTGTTCGTAGTGATCAAACACCATTGTATATGTAGCACGACCCTGAGTAGAGCTGCGCAGATCTGTTGCATATCCGAACATATTGGACAGTGGCACGTGAGCATTAATCACTTGAGCCCCGCCACGTGCGTCCATACTCATAATTTTACCACGTCGACTGTTAATATCGCCGATTACATCACCCATATACTCCTCGGGCACGACAACCTCGACAGCCATCGTGGGTTCAAGCAGTACCGGACCAGCTTTAGCAGCCCAACTCTTGAATCCCATTGAACCAGCAATTTTAAACGCCATTTCAGAGGAGTCAACATCATGATAGGAACCATCAAAGCAGGTAACCTTAACATCAACAATAGGATAGCCAGCGAGTACACCGGAATGCGATGCTTCCTCCGCGCCCTTGCCGACAGCAGGAATATATTCGCGCGGAATAACCCCACCCTTAATTGCGTCCACGTACTCAAATCCAGCACCTGGCTCCCCTGGCTCAATGCGTAACCAGCAGTCACCGTACTGTCCACGTCCTCCAGATTGACGCACAAACTTACCTTGCACTTCAACCATTTTGGTAATGGACTCACGGTATGCAACCTGGGGTGCACCTACATTCGCCTCAACCTTAAATTCACGCTTGAGACGGTCGATGATTACCTCGAGGTGCAACTCGCCCATTCCAGACAGAATGGTTTGCCCTGTTTCATCATCTGTGCGAACTCGCAGAGACGGGTCTTCGGCCAGCAACTTTCCAAGAGCTACCCCAAGGCGCTCCTGGTCAGTTTTGGTTTTAGGTTCTACCGCAATATGGATAACAGGTTCAGGGAACTCCATGGCTTCAAGGAGACACTCGTGATCAGGATCACACAGCGTATCACCAGTACCAGAATACTTAAGGCCAACGGCCGCTGCGATATCCCCTGAGTAAACCACTTTTATCTCTTCACGCTTGTTAGCGTGCATTTTCAGGATACGACCGAGACGCTCCTTCTTCCCCTTGGTAGAGTTAAGAATAGTAGAACCAGTCATAGCCACTCCGGAATAAACGCGGAAGAATGAAAGTTGGCCAACAAAAGGGTCTGTCATGATTTTAAACGCCAAGGCGGCGAAAGGACCATCATCACCAGCAGGACGAGTAATAGGCTCGCCAGCAGGATCCACCCCTTCAATAGGGGGAACATCTGTAGGGCTAGGCATATAATCGACAACAGCGTCCAACAGATTCTGGATGCCCTTGTTTTTGAAAGCACTGCCACAGAATACAGGATTGATCTGCAGTGCGATAGTTGCGCGGCGGACTGATGCTTTGATCTCGTCGTTGCTCAACTCTTCCCCGCCGAGATATTTCTCCATCAGCGCATCGTCATACGTGCACAACTCTTCGAGTAATGCCTCACGAGCGCCTTCGGCTTCAGCCTGCATCTCAGCAGGAATATCACCAATATCAAATTCGGCTCCGAGGGATTCATCATGCCACAGAACGGATTTCATGGTCACTAAATCAACCACGCCGCGAAAGCCTTCTTCTTTGCCAATGGGAAGCTGCATCGGGACAGGATTAGCACCAAGACGGTCGCGCATCATACTGACACCACGAGAAAAGTCAGCACCAACACGATCCATCTTGTTGATGAAAGCGAGACGGGGCACACCATACTTGTCGGCCTGACGCCAGACAGTCTCCGACTGCGGCTCAACGCCACCGACTGAGCAGAATACTGCCACAGCGCCATCGAGGACGCGCAGCGAACGCTCAACTTCAATGGTGAAGTCTACGTGACCAGGTGTATCTATGATATTTACGCGATAATCGTGCCAGAAACAGGTTGTTGCAGCTGAGGTAATAGTAATTCCGCGCTCTTGCTCCTGCTCCATCCAGTCCATGGTAGCTGCGCCGTCATGGGTTTCGCCGATCTTATGCGATATACCTGTATAGTACAGAATACGCTCTGTCGTGGTGGTCTTACCGGCGTCAATGTGGGCCATTATGCCGATATTCCGTGTTTTTTCTAGCGATACTTTACGTGCCACTGCTCAACTTCCTCCAGACTCAGTTCGCTACCAGCGATAATGGGCAAAAGCCTTATTCGCTTCGGCCATGCGATGGGTGTCTTCTTTTTTTCTAACTGCTCCGCCACGACCATTGGCCGCGTCGAGGAACTCTGCAGCCAGACGCTCGCGCATTGTACGCTCTCCGCGTTTGCGCGCCGCATCAAGCACCCAACGAATAACCAAGGCGTTACGCCTGTCGACGCGAACCTCAACCGGCACCTGATAGGTGGAACCACCAACACGGCGGGACTTGACCTCCAGAAGTGGGCGCACATTTTCAAACGCCTTTTTAAACACTTCTATTGGCTCCTCCCCGCTGCGCTCGGCAATCAAATCAAAGGCACCGTAGACAATCGCCTCAGCAACGCTCTTTTTGCCCCCAAGCATCAGGTGGTTTACAAACTTTGTCACGACGCGATCATTGTACTTAGGATCAGCGAGAACAATTCTTTTAGCGATTTCTCTTCTTCTAGGCATCTTAAACGACCTCTTTTATAACAATGTCCTACTTAGGACGCTTAGCTCCATACTTGGAACGACCCTGCATACGCCCCTGCACACCGGCAAGATCAAGCGCACCGCGAACGATATGATAGCGCACACCAGGCAAGTCTTTAACTCGCCCACCACGCACAAGCACCACGGAGTGTTCTTGCAAATTGTGCCCCACTCCTGGAATGTAAGAGGAAACTACAATTCCATTTGTCAGACGCACACGGGCAACCTTCCTGAGCGCCGAGTTCGGCTTTTTCGGCGTGGTTGTATACACCCTGGTACACACTCCACGACGCTGCGGATTGGATTGCAGCGCACGCGAGGCACTTTTGCGCACCTCTTTTTTGCGCCCTTTATTGATCAATTGATTGATTGTCGGCATTTCTTACTCCCGAAATTACTATTCACAGAATTGAAAGAACTTTGCCCCGAGAAGGGGAAAACTCGCGGACAATAACAATTGCTTACACCAAAGTCAAGCAGTTGTTATTCTTCCACCATTTATTTTAACTCCGGTTCTGCCTATTTAAGACTTGGCAGAACCGGATGATTGGCTATACGGCAGCTTCCGCCGAAACCTCTTTCTTTTGCTTTTCCAAACCGTTCTGAGGTTTCTCCACCTCTTCTACATCTCCAGGCTCAGGCGATACCAGTTGAACCGTCCGGTATTCTGAGATGCCGGTACCCGCCGGTATCAGACGCCCCATAATAACATTTTCCTTGAGACCAACTAGATTATCTTCTTTGCCCTCAATAGAAGCCTGTGTCAAGACCTTTGTGGTTTCCTGGAAGGATGCTGCAGAAATAAATGACTCGGTAGACAACGATGCTTTAGTAATGCCGAGCATTACGGGCTCACCAACTGCAGGGGCATTACCGTCAGCCACGATACGCGCGTTCTCTTTTTCAAACTCGGCGCGAGACACCTGATCATCGATAAGAAAATCAGTATCACCCACCTCGCGGATCGCTACGCGGCGAAGCATCTGGCGCACAATAGTTTCGATATGTTTATCGTTGATGGTTACTCCCTGTAGGCGATAAACCTCCTGGACTTCATCAACAAGGTACTTTGCCAGCTCCTTCTCTCCGAGCACGCGCAAAATATCATGCGGATTTCTAGAACCATCCATGAGAGGATCATCGGCTATAACCAGATCGCCTTCCTGCACGCTGATGTGTTTGCCCTTGGGTATCAGATATTCCATGGGCTCACCGATCTCAGGAGTAACTACAACCTTGCGCTTGCCTTTGGTGTCTTTACCGTAAGTAACCATTCCGTCAATTTCGCTAAGAATAGCGAATTCTTTTGGCTTCCGCGCCTCAAACAGCTCGGCAACGCGCGGCAGACCACCGGTAATATCTTTGGTTTTTGTGGTTTCTCGCGGAATCTTAGCTAGGATGTCCCCAGGTGAAACATCAGCGTCTTCAGCTACGTTGATATTCGATCCCACTGGCAACATATAGCGTGCCACCATTCCGTTCGGAAGCTTGACGGACTTGCCTTCCTCATCCTTGAGGATGATACGGGGGCGCTTGTCGGAGGCCTTTGACTCGATGATAACCTTACGTGATAATCCGGTTACATCGTCAACCCTCTCATCCATGGTCTGGCCGGCAATAATATCACCGTAGTGCGCACGTCCACCAACTTCGGTGAGAACCGGCATGGTGTACGGGTCCCACTCGGCCAAATGGGCTCCTGCAGCAACCTCAGCACCTTCGCCGAGCAGCAGCTTGGCACCATAGAGCAGCTCATGGCGTTCGCGCTCGCGCCCGGTCTCATCTACGATGACAATCTGGCCCTTGCGATTCGTTACGATGTGGTGTCCATCGCGATTGACGACCGATCTCAGGTTGTCGAAACGCAACACCCCATCATAGCGCGCTTCAAGGGATGTCTGCTCAGCACTTCTGGATGCAGCACCACCAATATGGAACGTACGCATGGTAAGCTGAGTACCTGGCTCACCGATAGACTGAGCCGCTATTACCCCGACAGCCTCGCCAAGGTTTACCATATGCCCACGGGCCAAGTCGCGTCCGTAGCACGAAGCACAAATACCTTTCTTGCTCCTACAGGTCAACACAGAGCGAATCTTTACTCTTTCGAGACCAGCATTTTCGATCTCATGTACCAGCGATTCGGTAATTTCCTGATTCGCCTTTACAATCACATCACCATTAACCGGGTCGCACACATCATCGAGGGCGGTACGGCCCAAAATACGATCGCCCAATGACTGAATAATTTCTCCAGAATCAATCAATGAAGAGATCACGACGCCATCAAGGGTATGACAATCGTATTCAGTAATAATGGCGTCCTGGGCAACGTCGACAAGACGACGGGTCAAGTACCCAGAGTTAGCAGTCTTAAGGGCAGTATCTGCCAGACCTTTACGCGCACCGTGAGATGAAATGAAATACTGCAACACCGTTAACCCCTCGCGAAAGTTCGCAGTGATGGGGGTTTCAATGATTTCGCCAGAAGGTTTGGCCATGAGGCCACGCATACCAGCTAGCTGTCGAATCTGCTGCGCACTCCCTCGAGCTCCCGAGTCTGCCATCATATGTATGGCATTGAATGATGGGGCCTCGACAACCTCACCGTCTTCTGACTCAAACCTGTCCGTAGACAGATCTTTTAGCATGGTTGCTGCAATATCTTCGGTGCACTTAGCCCATATATCAACAACCTTATTATACCGCTCACCATCAGTAATTAAACCATCAGTATACTGATTTTGAATCTCTTTTACTTCTGTCATCGAAGCATCGATATAGTCTTGCTTATTTTCTGGTACCACCATGTCATCGAGCCCAATGGATATTCCAGCCAGAGTCGAATAACGGTAACCTACCTGCTTAAGTCTATCTGCTAGGATTACAGTCTGCTTGTTGCCCGCAAGGCGGAAGCTGGCATCAATAAGCTCAGCAACCTGCTTTTTGGTCATTACGCGGTTGATTTGATCAAAAGGGATAACTTCTGGAACAACTTCGCGCAGAATAACCCGTCCTACTGCAGTATCGATAAGCTCCGGCGCTCCCCCTTCAACTGGGCTCATGCGCACTTTTACCCCGGCCTGTAAATCAGCAGCACCAGAGTCATAAGCAATACGCACCTCCTCGGGAGAACTGAATATTTTGCCCGTTCCTTTGATAAAGGGGCGGATGCGCGTCATATAATACAGCCCGAGAATCATATCTTGGGACGGCACAATTATGGGCTTACCACTGGCCGGTGAGAGGATGTTGTTAGTCGACATCATCAGTACACGCGCCTCGATCTGACTCTCAATAGAGAGGGGCAGGTGTACAGCCATCTGGTCACCGTCAAAGTCAGCATTGAAGGCGGTACATACCAACGGATGCAACTGAATGGCCTTGCCCTCAATAAGCACGGGCTCGAACGCCTGGATGCCTAAACGGTGCAGGGTCGGGGCGCGGTTAAGCATAACCGGATGCTCACGGATAACATCTTCGAGCACGTCCCAAACTTCAGCTTTTTCCTTCTCCACCATCTTCTTTGCACTTTTTATGGTGGTACACAAGCCCAACTCTTCGAGTTTATTGTATATAAAAGGCTTAAACAGCTCTAAGGCCATTTTTTTAGGCAGACCACACTGATGCAGCTTAAGCTCCGGTCCTGCAACGATAACGCTACGTCCGGAGTAGTCTACTCGCTTACCCAGCAGGTTCTGGCGGAAACGACCTCCCTTGCCCTTCAGCATGTCAGACAGCGACTTCAGCGGACGCTTATTCGGTCCGGTAATAGCGCGACCACGGCGTCCATTATCGAATAGTGCGTCCACCGCCTCTTGCAACATCCGCTTTTCGTTGCGGATAATTACCTCAGGCGCGTGCAGATCCATAAGCCGCTTGAGGCGGTTATTGCGGTTAATGACACGTCGGTACAAGTCATTAAGGTCAGAGGTTGCAAATCTTCCCCCATCCAGGGGTACCAGAGGGCGTAGTTCTGGCGGTAGCACCGGAAGAGTCTCAAGAATCATCCACTCTGGACGATTGTTGCTACGCAGAAACGCATTGACCACCTTTAGGCGCTTGGCGGTTTTCTTCTTTTTAGCTTCACTGGTAGCCTCGCGCATCTCTATGCGCAATTCCTGCGCAATCGTTTCGAGATCAAGAGCGGCCAGAAGCTCACGAATCGCCTCTGCTCCCATTCCCGCAACAAACTGACCAGAATATTCCGCCATATGCTCATGATACTTGTCTTCGAGCAGAATCTGCCCAACCTCAAGCTCGGTATCTGCGCTATCGAGGACGACATATGCCTCGAAATACAGAACCTTCTCCAACTCCTTGAGGGTCATATCCAGCAAGGTGCCGATGCGCGATGGCAGCGACTTCAAAAACCAGATATGTGCAACCGGGCAGGCCAAGTCAATATGCGCCATGCGCTCGCGTCTTACTTTGCTGGGGATAACCTCAACCCCACATTTTTCACACACTATCCCACGGTGTTTCATGCGTTTATATTTACCGCAATTACACTCGTAGTCCTTCACCGGGCCGAAAATCTTGGCGCAAAACAAGCCATCACGCTCCGGCTTAAAGGTGCGATAATTAATGGTCTCAGGTTTTTTCACTTCCCCAAAGGAGCGCTCACGGATCATTTCTGGTGACGAGATCGACAAGCGAATGGTATCAAAACTCAACGGATCCTTGGGACGCTCAAACAGGTTGATAATATCTTCCAAAACTCATCTCCTTAAGGGATGGCAACGCTATTCTTTTTCGTTTTCGCGCAGTTCTACATCGAGACACAGAGCCTGGAGTTCCTTCAGCAATACGTTGAACGACTCTGGCAGACCGGCTTCGAGGGTCTGACGGCCCTTTACGATGGCCTCATACATTCTGGTTCTACCGGTTACATCGTCCGACTTTACCGTGAGAAACTCCTGCAACGCGTGGGCTGCACCATAGGCTTCCATTGCCCACACTTCCATCTCACCTAACCGCTGGCCACCGAACTGCGCCTTACCGCCGAGAGGTTGCTGGGTAACCAAGCTGTAGGGCCCGATACTCCTTGCGTGAATCTTGTCATCAACCAGATGGTGCAATTTAAGCATGTACATGATTCCGACAGTGACCTTTTCCTTGAACGCCTCACCTGTCCTACCATCATACAACGTCATCTGGCCCGAGGTGTTGAAGCCAGCTTTTGTAAGCTGTGCCTTGACGTCCTGCTCGCTTACCCCCTCAAATACCGGGCTTGCCATCGGCACGCCACGCGACAGACGCATAGCCAATTTATTCACATCGCGTTCGGAGAGCTTGTCTATAAACGGATCTAGCTCTTTATCTTCGTAGATATCTTTGATCTTAGTCCTCAGCTCATCACTGCTGGCCCTGCGATCAAGTTCCGCTTGAATCTGCGCGCCCAGACCACGTGCAGCCAGCCCCATGTGAACCTCAAGAATCTGCCCGATGTTCATACGTGATGGCACCCCCAGCGGATTCAAAACAATCTCTACGGGTATCCCATCTTCAGTATAGGGCATATCTTCTTCAGGGAGAATTCGTGACAATACCCCCTTGTTTCCATGGCGTCCGGCCATCTTGTCACCGACTGAGAGCTTACGCTTGATGGCAACGTAGACCTTGACCATTTTTATCACACCGGGAGGGAGATCATCCCCACGCTTGATGCGATCTATCTTCTCAGCAAAAACTGCCTTAATTTGAGCATCGTGCTCTTTAAGATGCTCCAAGACTCCAGCAACCGAAGCTTCAGCGCTTGCTTCATCCACCAGGGATATTTCGTTCCAGCGATCCATAGGAAGTTCAAGAAGCTTACTCGCTTCGATAGGTTCGCCCTTGGGCAAAACAATACGGTCTTTTTTATCCGTTATCGAAACGGCAGGGCACTTACCCTGCAGAATGTCTGTAAGCTTATTGCGCGCGGACTCGCGAACAATCCTGATCTCATCATTCTGATCTTTCAGGAGTTTTTCAATTTCATGCTGCTCTATTTTTTCAGTACGGGCGTCCTTATCCGAGCCTTTACGAGAAAACACCCGCGCTCCGATAATCACCCCTTCGACTCCGGGTGGAACCCGCAGTGAAGTATCCCGCACGTCTCCGGCTTTTTCACCAAAGATAGCCCGAAGCAACTTCTCCTCCGGCGACAGCTGGGTC
>JAQUDG010000099.1 GCA_028685815.1 Desulfuromonas sp. | reverse complement strand
TGCCCTCTGCATTGACGCGCTGCATCACTTTTGTGAGGACCGGATTGGTGAAAAAGTCTCCGTCTTTAATGCTTTTGCTGATTCGGGTCAAATCCTGATATACCACCCGCCCGGCTCCAATGTTCATATGGCCCACTTCCGAGTTTCCCATCTGTCCCTCGGGTAGCCCCACAGCTAGCCCCGATGCCTCAAGTTGAGTGTGTGGGCAGCTGGCAAAGAGCCGATCTAAGTTTGGCGTATGCGCCAGTGCAGCGGCGTTGCCCTCTTTTTCGGCGCGGATGCCCCAGCCGTCGAGGATGCACAGCATAGTGGGGCGGGGTGCGTGTTTTTGTTCAGGATTGACCATGTTGAATTAAGCTCCGCGTGGAGTAGGTGCCGGTTCAACCACGGTACGGTTTGCTACCGCTTTGCGAAAGACAATACTGAAACTGCCCCAGGTACCACATTCTGGGCAGCGGCTGTTCCACTCTCGGGCTCCATGTCCACAGGTGTCGCACACGTAGCCGAGATTGATCTGGATGTCAACGCCGAGAGCCTTCTGGTATTCATCAATGGCCTCTTCTGTTCGGTCGCGTCGCCGGTGTGCTTCTGCAAGTAGAATGTGCAGTTGGGGGAAGTCGGGAGCGGAGTTTTCTACCATGTAGATCTGCTCCATGGCTTCATCTACCATCTCTAGGCGCAAGCATAGCTTAGCGTAGAAAAAGTGCAGCACTAGGTCGCTTTTGTTCTGGGTGAGGGCCTTGTTGTAAAAACTTAGCAGTGATTGGGGATCTTCATTTTCAATGTACAGATTTTCCAAGCGGGAGAGGAAAACACTGCGCTCCAGCTTTTGGTAGCCATCCTGCCACACTTTGGCAGCATCGACGTCGTTGCCATTCTGAACATAGGCATCACCCAATGTCACTATGGCTGCGGTGAAAGTGCCATCTTCTTTGATGATTTGTTTTAGCGCAACGATAGCCTGTTCTGTGTTAGCAGCGGCAAGACTTTGCTTGGCGATCTCGTAGCGGATCGAGAGCATCAGCTGTTTTTCTTCCTGAATTCGATTGCTGCTGATTCCGGCTTTAAGTAAACGAGCTTGAAACTCCAACGCATTGTCCCAGCGCTCGTGTTTCATGTGGAGGTCACGCTGTTTGCGCATGGCTTTGCGATTTCCTCGGTCATGCTCGAGAATTTCGTCGTATTCAACGCAGGCCGCATCATCCTGCCCTAGCTTTTCGTAGGTGTCGGCCAGCTTAAACAGAACTTCAAGGCTTTTGCCGTCTATGCTCTTGGCCTGGCGTAACATCGAGATGGTTTCTTTGTTATTGCCTTCCTGGGCTAAAACACTCGCCATAGCGATATAACCCTCGATCTTGTTCGGGTCTTTGTCGATCACTTTCTGCAAAACGCTGTGCGCGCGCTTGATGTCACCGGAGAGGAGACGGCCCACACCTTCACGATAGGTTTCGTTTATCTCTTTGTCTCTTTTTTCGTCACGTCCACGTATCCAACAGCGTAGAACATGGGAGAAGTTACCGTACAGATGGATGCCGTAGCCGATGAACAGGCCGACAATGACACACCCGAGCACAATGACCGTAACCGGATAGGTGACGGACTGCTCAGGGGTGAAAAAGATCGTCATCTCCTGCGGGTTGATTCCCGAGAAAAATACAAAAAATGCCAAAAAAACAATAACGATAAGCAGAAATGACATGAGGGTCATGCGGTCCTCCTGTAGGTGTGAACCCGAGCAACTAGGCATTTACAATAAAATTTAAATTAACAGCAACGTGCAGTCTATAGAATTGCAGATACAGTTGTAAATATTAAAACAATGTTTGGGATAACCTTATGCGTTTTAGCGGTTATGGTATGGCTCGCCGCGCATAATGGTAAAGGCGCGATAAAGTTGTTCCAGTAGGAGTACCCGCGCCATCTGATGGGTCAAGGTCAAACGCGAGAGTGACATCACCATGTTGGCGCGCTTGCGTAGCTCAGTGCTGACTCCGTAGGCACCGCCAATTATGAAGCACCAGTCTGTGCTCCCATGCAGCATGCGGCGTTCAAGGGCTGCGGCAAATTCATCGGAGCTTAACTGGCGGCCTATTTCATCTAGCACAATGCAGTACGCGCCTGCGGGGATTTTCTCCTCTAAGCGCTGTGATTCGCGCGCGCGAATGTGGGCAACGGCGGAGTTTTGTCCGCTCCCTTTTTCTTCCTTCAGCTCGATAATTTTCAGGGCCGCATAACGTTTCACCCGTTTGCTGTATTCATCTGCACCCTGATGGAGAAAATCGAGGCTGAGCTTACCTACGCATACAATAGTTATTTTCATTGCACAAAACGGCTATGTGGTGAGCGCTTCAGTGGGCTCTACGTCCGCTGCCTCGACCCACAGCCCTTCAAGATCGTAGAAGTTGCGCACCTCTTCCTGAAAAACATGCACCATGACATCGCCGTAGTCGAGTAACACCCAGCGCCCTTCGCCCATCCCCTCAACCGCAAGGGGTGTGTCGCCATGCTGTAACTTGAGATCTACGCGGATGGACTCGGCTATTGCTTGTACGTGGCGGTCAGACGTGCCGGTGGCTATCACTAGATAGTCGGTCAGAGATGATAGCTCTGCTATATGCAGGATACGCAGATCGAGGGCTTTTTTATCCAGTGCGCTTTTTGCACACAGTTGCGCTAATGTGTCAGAATTCAAGATATATTTCCTTGGACTTGTCGGGATGAGGTTAGCTCTTTGTAGAGACCATGCTGGGCGATATAATTTTGCACCGCTTGAGGCACCATGCCGTCAAGGGGCTGGTTATGCTGCACCCTGCACCTGATCTCAGTTGATGAAATATCCATACAGGCTTCGCGCAAAAAATAGAGACCACCGTAGTTGGTACTATCCGGAGTCACTGCCTTTTTGGTGTTGTCTGTATAGGTAAAGCTGTTGCGCGCGGCATCATAACAGAACAGCTGGCGCAGCGCAACGGGCAGGTCTTCGCGGCGCGCGTATGTAAGTGTGCCCGGACGCTGCGCTACCACGATGTTACTGTACTCAAATAGTTTATGATATTCTTTCCAGCTGTCCAGTTTTGCGAACGAATCCATCCCCATAAGAAAATACAGGGCGGCATGCGGGTGGAGATCGCGCAGTTGGCGCAGAGTATCCACGGTGTAGCTTCTGCCCTGGCGCTGCGCTTCAAGAGTGCTGGCACAGAACATATTTTCGGTTTTTATTGCCTGCTCTACCATCGCATACCGATGCGGGAAGGCACTTATTTCTGCGGAATCCTTATGTGGTGGTGCCAAAGCCGGCATGAAAATTATGCGTTCAAGGTTGAATTTTTCACCCATTAAACGCGCAATATTCAGATGACCACAATGGATGGGGTCAAAGGTACCGCCGATAATACCTATTTTTTCCGCTTTAGGCACGAACCTGCCCTGTTCCAAATACAATGAACTTGCGGGTGGTGAGATCTTCCAGCCCCATCGGGCCAAAGGAGTGAAGTTTAGTGGTGGATATCCCAATTTCGGCTCCGAGGCCGAACTGATTCCCATCCGAAAAACGTGACGAGGAGTTCACCATGGTGACGCTGGAGTTGACCCGGCGGGTAAACGCTTCGGCGTTGGAGTAGCTGTCGGTTACAATTACTTCGGTATGCAAAGAGCCGTGGCTATTGATATGGGAAATGGCTTCGTCCATGTTATCGACCACGCGCACCGCTAGAATTAGATCTAGGTATTCTGCGTCCCAGTCTGCATCGGTCGCGGCAGATATATCTGCAACTAGACTGCAACAGACGGGGCAGCCACGCAGTTCGACTCCGTGTTGGCGCATATCCATGGCAATCCGTGGCACAAAGGTTTCTGCGATATCTTTGTGGATGAGGAGGGTTTCCATGGCGTTACACACCCCAGGGCGTTGGGTTTTAGCATTGATGCAAATCCGGCTGGCCATGTCGAGGTCGGCGTCGGCGTCCACATAGGTGTGGCACACCCCTTTGTAGTGTTTAATCACCGGAATGCGTGAGTTTTCACTTACAAAGCGGATCAACCCTTCACCCCCGCGTGGAATAATGAGGTCGATATCCTCTTCGCAGTGGAGCAGGGTATTGATTGCACAACGTTCCGTGGTGCCCACCACCTGTAGCGCAGCTGCCGGCAATCCCATATTTTCGAGCTCAGCTCTGAGAATATTGCCGATGGCGGTGTTGGAGTGGATTGCCTCAGAACCGCCGCGCAGGATGATGGCATTGCCGCTCTTTAGACACAGGGCGGCCGCATCGGCGGTTACGTTAGGGCGCGATTCGAAAATAATGCCGATTACTCCAAGAGGGATACGCATCCGTCCTACCTGGATCCCGCTCGGGCGCCGCCACATGCCGGTAACTTCCCCAACCGGATCTGGTAGTGCGGCTACTTCGCGCAATCCCTGTGCCATCTCATCGATGCGCTCATCTGTGAGGATGAGGCGGTCGATCATGGCCGCAGAGAGTTCGTCGGCGCGCGCCTGGCGTACATCAATATCATTTTGCTGCTGCAGGGCGACGCGATTCTGTTGCAGCGCTGTTGCCATCCGCTCCAGCAATTCATTTTTTGCGGCACTGCCCAGATTCGCCATAGTGATTGATGCTGCCCGGGCTGCGCGCGCTAAGTTTTTTATTTCAAGAGTGATGTCAGAAGCTGTGTTGCTCATGCAGATCTCCTTGCGGGTAACGATATCAGACACATGCCAGAGTTGTATTGTTCAATGTGCGGGTCTGATGCGAGCCTAATCATCTTCCCGAGCAATAACCAAGTTATCTCGGTGAACAATCTCATCACTGTACTTATACCCCAGAATCGCGGTGATTTCCGAACTTTTATGCCCCCGAATCAGGTTTATCTCACTTTGGGTGTAGTTGGTGATGCCGCGCGCAAATTCCTCTTTGTTGGTGTCGCACAGGCATACGGAGTCTCCGCGGTCAAATCCCCCCTCGACAGCGATGATTCCTGAAGGCAGAAGGCTTTTGCCCTCATCGCGGATGGCATGGCAGGCTCCGGCATCAACAACTATCTTCCCACGTAACTTTTTTGTGAAGGCTATCCAGTGTTTTTTACTCGTCATCGGCGATGTAGTGGGGAGGAAGAGGGTGCCTACATCCTCGCCGGCAAAAAAACGGGTGAGATTGTCGGGTTTTAGACCATTTATAATCGCCGTGCTTATACCATAGCGGGTGGAGCGTTTTGCGGCCTTTATTTTGGTGATCATGCCCCCGGTCCCCGTAATTGTGGTTGCACCTCCCGCCATGGCTTCGATGGCAGGGGTTATCTGTTCCACTTCATGCAGTAGGGAGGCGTCGGGATGTTTGCTCGGATCTTTATCAAACAAGCCATCGACATCGGAGAGGATCAGCAAGAGGTTCGCCTCCACCAGGCTCGCCACCATGGCGGAAAGATTGTCATTGTCGCCGAAGCGTATTTCATCAACCACAACGGTATCATTTTCGTTGATGATGGGGACAATTCCGTATTCAAGTAGGGTCATGATGGTGTTGCGTGCGTTGAGGTAGCGGCGCCGGTTGGAGAGGTCGTCGCGGGTGAGAAGGATCTGGGCAACATTTTCCCCCTTGCTTCTGAATACAGAGCGGTAGCTACGCATTAGGCGACTCTGGCCAATGGCGGCTGCCGCCTGCTTCAGGGGGATGCTGTGCGGACGGCCAACGATGCCGAGATCGCCCTTGCCTGCTGCAACCGAACCAGAAGAGACCACAATAACTTCATAGCCACTTTTGTGCAGCTGACACATCGCCACCGATAGGTGTTGCACCTGGTCAAAGTTCAGTCCCTCAGGGGTGGTGATCACTCCGCTGCCAATTTTTATAACCACCCTCTTTACCGGAGCCAGAAGACGTTGGCGTATCATGATTGGTCGCTGTGCTCCTTGTCTAGACGGGCTCCGATGGCGCGAACGAGTTCATCCAGCCCATCTCCGCTGATGGCGCCGATGCTGAACACTTCAAATCCCTGTTGTTCAAAAATGGGTGTGACCTCTAGGCTACGCTCGCGTACCTCGGTGACATCATTCTTGCTTAACACCACGATTTGCGGTTTTTGGGCCAGCAGTGGATCATGCTGCTTCAATTCATGGTTGATGATATTGAAGTTCCGCAGATAGTCTTGGTGGTCCTCTAAACTTGGATCACTTAAGTCCACAATGTGGAGGAACAGATCGGTGCGTTCCACATGGCGCAAAAAGCGGGTGCCCAGCCCTTGCCCTTCGCTGGCTCCAGCAATGAGACCTGGGATGTCGGCGACGACAAAGGATTTGTAGCCGGCGTAGGGGACAACCCCGAGGTTTGGCACCAAGGTGGTAAAGGGGTAGTCCGCAACTTTGGGACGTGCCGCAGAGATGGAGCGAATCAGGGTGGACTTGCCCGCATTGGGCATCCCTACTAATCCGACATCCGCGAGCAGCTTCAGTTCCATGCGCACCCGCATGGATTCCCCCTCTGTGCCGGGCTGGCAGTGGCGCGGGGCGCGATTAGTGCTAGTGGCGAAGCGGGCATTGCCGCGTCCACCCATGCCGCCGCTGAGCAACTTAATCCGTTCTCCGAGGGTGGTCAGGTCGGCGATGATATCGCCAGTATCATCGTTGTATATTATGGTACCTGCTGGCACTTTTAGGGTGATGGATTCGCCGTTTTTTCCGTGGCGATTCTTCCCCATGCCGTGCACGCCTCTTTCGGCTTTGTAGTGGGCGTGATAGCGATAGTCCAGTAGGGTGGTGAGTCTGTCGTCCACTTGGAGATATACGTCGCCGCCGTCGCCGCCGTCGCCGCCATCGGGGCCGCCACGGGGGATAAATTTTTCCCGCAGGAAAGACACACAGCCGCGGCCGCCGTCTCCGGCTTTAACCTGTATTTTTACTTCATCGACAAAGCGCATAATTAACCTTACGGAACCCCTCTGGAACATCTATAGGCCGGCAATTTTATGGATTGGTGACCCGAGACCGCTGTATGCCGTTTTAGCAGATTCAGGGTTGAAATGCTTATCTTTTGTGCGTACTTGCGCATAAATCATGCGCCGATGGTAGCATAAAAAAAGCCCGGAGTTCCATAATTAGGACCCGGGCTTTTTTATATACTGAGCAGGCAAGAACCTAGCTGGCGTAAACGCTGATTTGCTGACGTTTTTTGTCCTTGCGCTCGAACTTTACTTCGCCATCGATCAGGGCGAAGAGGGTAAAGTCCTTGCCGCAGCCTACATTATTTCCGGGATGGAAGGTAGTGCCGCGCTGACGCGCTAGGATGGAACCGGCAGTGACCTGCTGTCCACCGAAACGCTTAACTCCTAGGCGCTTACCTGCGCTGTCGCGGCCGTTTCTGGTACTGCCGCCTGCCTTTTTGCTTGCCATAACATCTCTCCCTGCTAAGCTTCGATGCCCGTAATTCTCAAACGAGTAATGGGCTGACGGTGTCCATTGGTCTTGCGATAGCCTTTGCGTCGCTTTGACTTGAAAATAAGGATTTTCTTGTCTTTGCCCTGCTCTACGATAAGAGCAGTGACTTTCGCATTAGGCAATAGAGGTGCTCCGATTTTTACCTCTTCTCCGCCGACCATGAGGACATCACTGATTTCGATGGATTCTCCCGCCTTACCGGCAAGTTTCTCCACTTTGATTGTGTCGCCTTCGGATACTTTATACTGTTTCCCTCCGGTCTTGATCACCGCGTACATGTGCATTCACCTCGCTCTCAAATGTTAATTACAATAGCGCAGCAATGTATCCCCTGCGCGCGTGGCGTGTCAAGTTTTTTTCTCTATACAAATGGGCTGGTGCAGGGAGGGTTTAATGGTCGCAAAGATTGGTGCCGGGTGTCAGCTCGCCTTGAAGATAAATAAGGGCCAGTTCGGCAGATTTTTTGGCCGGTGCGCCGACGATAACTTCAATCCCCTGGGCACGGAACAGCTCCTGGGCGCGGTTGCCCATCCCTCCGGCGATGACTAGCTTGATGTCCCGCTGTGCAAGCCAGCCCGGCAGTAATCCAGGCTCATGTGGTGGCGCCTCAATGATTTCCTGTGTAGTTATGCTCTTTTTTTCTGGATCGACGGTTATGAGTGCGAAGGTTTCGCAGTGGCCAAAGTGCATAGCCAGTTGGTCGTTGGCGGTGGGGATTGCTATCTTCATGGTTTTATCCTTTATGGAATTTGGTTTTTAAGGGTGGCTGATGAATGTGTTCGCCATTTTTATGCATTGAGGTGCTGGGACAATGTTTCCCACAGGGCCCGTACCTGTGAGGTGGCCGAATCTGCGGCATCGGTGCGCAGGTATTCGGTGATGGTTTTGCGTTCAATCTGGGCTGCAGTAAAGGCGTGGTCGTGGTTTATTCTGGCCAAGGTTGGGATATTGCGCTGCTCAGCCAGAGTGCTGATGGCGTCGCCCTGGGCGGGGTTAATATCGTATTTGTTGATACACAAGTAGGCTGGGATATTGAAATGGCGACACAATTGCGCCACCCGCTCAAAATCATGCAGACCGGACACCGAAGGTTCGGTGACGATCAGCACTGCGTCAGCGCCAGTAATGGACGCTATTACCGGACAGCCGATACCGGGAGGACCATCCACGATAACCAACTTAGCACCCTGTTGTGCCGCAATTTCACGCGCTTGTTGGCGCACCAGGCTCACCAGCTTGCCGGAGTTCTCCGCCCCAATGTGCAGGCGCGCATGCACCATCTTGCCGAATCTGGTGGTGGAGATGTTCCAGATGCCGCACTCGGCGCTGGGAAAATCAATCGCTTGCACTGGACAGAATTCCACACATACCTTGCACCCTTCACAGGCGTACGGATCAACCCGAAAGGTTCCATCTTGCTCCTGGATGATTGCGTCAAAGGTGCAGTATTCTTTGCACAGACCGCAGGCAGTACAGTCCTCCTGGCGTATGGTAGCTTCATGTCCACTGGTGAAGGTCTGGGATTGTTCTACTTCGGGACTGAGGATTAGGTGCAGATCGGCGGCATCTACGTCGCAATCAGCACAGACACAGCCGTGTGCCAGTTTGGAGGCAAGATGGCAAAAAGCCGCCGTCAGGCTGGTTTTTCCGGTGCCTCCCTTGCCACTTATGACAATCAGTTCTTTCATGCCGTCTCCTTCACGCACATGATCTGTTGCAACATAGTGTGTAGTTGTTGCTTCAGTTCCGGTGCGGCATCACACAGTGAATCTCCACGCGAATAGGCTTCGGCGATCTCACGTTTCCAAGGAATCTCCAGCGCAATATCGATGTTGTTAGAGCGGCAGTAGCTGCGTACACCACTATCACCACTGTCGGCGCGATTGATAACTACCGCAAACGGAATCTGAAGCTGGCGCACAGTTTCTACCGCCAACTCCAAGTCGTTGAGCCCGAAGGGGGTCGGTTCGGTCACCAAGATCACAAAATCGCTGCCGCGTACCGCCGTTATCATCGGGCACGACGTGCCAGGGGGGCAGTCCAGGATATTGAGAGTTTCTTTTGCCTTGATATGTTTAACTGCACGAATCAGAGGCGGAGCCATCACTTGGCCGATGGCCAGTTTGCCTTGGATGAAGTTTATGGGTGTCGTTGGGTTTTTGTGCTGCGTGCCGCAGTCTAAAGTTCCTATGGCGACTTCTTTATCGCTGATAGCGCCTTCGGGGCAGATGCGGCGACACCCGCCACAGCTGTGGCACAGTTCCGCAAAAACCATGGCACGTCCACCGGCTACAGCTATGGCGTTGAACTGGCACAGCTCGGCGCATGCACCACAGGCAGTGCAGCGTTCTTGATCAATCTGTGGCACCGGGCGGGTTTGCTCCGTGTGGCAGTGCCACTGCGGACGGATAAATAAATGTGCGTTAGGCTCTTCTACGTCGCAGTCCCGCAGGGTGACGGGAATTCCTGCCGCTTCGGCCAGGGCCGTCGCTAGGGTGGTTTTACCCGTGCCTCCTTTGCCTGAAGCGATGGCCAGGGTAAAGATGGGA
>JAQUDG010000098.1 GCA_028685815.1 Desulfuromonas sp. | reverse complement strand
GGGTTCGCCTTTTGTATGAAACCGGCTCACGCCTGTTCCCACTCGTGCATACGGTTTTGAATGAAATCGGTAATGTCCGTGTGGGTGTCTTTATCTAGTTTGTCCGCAGCAATGTAAGGCCCGAACTCAAAGTGGATGGTGCGCTCGGGTGCAATACGCCCGAAATCTTTCAGGCAACATCCGTTGCCCCATGCATCAGTTTTAAGCGCCAGAGGCACCACCGGTACCCCAGCTTTTTTCGCAAGCTTCAAGCCGATGGAGTTGAAATTCTCCGGGGAAAATCCGGTAGTGCGGGTAGTCTGGGGGAACACCACAATAGAGACCCCACTGTGCAAGCGCTCCACCCCTTGGGTAAGAACAGCCTTTAAGTCTTCCCGGGCGTTGGTGCGGTTGACCAGCACTGGGTTGCGCGAACGCATGACGTGCTTGAAAAGGGGGTACTCGACCAGACTCTTTTTGACCACAAAGGTGACGCGCTGGTATGGCGCTATCAGGGTTGGTAAAACAAAAGTCTCTAGGGTGCTCATATGGTTGGCTATGAATACGCACGGTTGCGGATTATTGCATAGCGCTTCCATCCCTCGAATGTCGAAGGTGCAACCGCAACGCTCTAGCGCGCGAATGATGTGAAGGCTGCTTTTTGCCCAGTCGCCGTCGGTATAGATCCCCTTTTTTGCCATGTTTGCACTGCGGCTCACAGTCCATAATGCCTGCAGGTAGAATGCTGGTGTGGGCAGGAGGGTACACAGTTTTTTGCTCGCTCCCGGCGCAGTTGCATAGCAACCAGCGGTTATGGGTATGGTAAGCATATAGATCCTCTTTCAGCCCGGTATTGATATGCGATAGTTTTAGCCCGACCCGCAGGATGGAGTTTCGACGGGCCCGCGAAGAATGCAGCCCGGATGGCGTATCTGCCTTTGCGTCTCCTTATAGTAATTGAGAGGGCATGCACCGCAGTTCTTAAGACGCTCGCAGTATAGATACATGGTTGTATCGACGTCCAGCGTTTTTTCTCACTAATAAGCACATAAATTACAAAATATAAAAACATAAAATTATGAATATGAGCTTTAACATGAAAAAAATTCAGACTGAAATCACGGTAGACACAGTGCGGCAAGTGTTGTCTCAGCGCACTCCGCTCATGATAAAATCTGCGCCGCAGCATCGGGACGCTGCAGTAGCAGTGATTCTCAGAGATTCCTTGACCAGCAGCACATTGAGTCCAGAGCTGCTTCTTATTCAGCGTGCGCAGTACCCGCAAGATCCGTGGTCGGGCAATCTGAGTTTCCCCGGGGGCAAGATTGACCCCGATGACCGCTCAGTCTACGCTGCGGCTATACGTGAAACCAGGGAAGAGGTGAATTTGTGTCTGCGTCGCGAACACTGCCTTGGCCGACTGGACGATATCTATGCTGTAAGTGTAAAAGTTCGAGTGAGTGCGTATGTCTTCAATGTGCCGGCGCATTTCGATTATGTCCAGGGCAATTGCGAAGTTGAAAGGCACTTCTGGGTGCCCATGACCCACTTTTTGTGTGGTGATTCTCATGCCATGCGCACCATTGCCTGGCATGAAGACAGGGCTGAGGTGCCCTCCTTTTTAATCCACCCCGAAGCCCCACCCTTATGGGGGCTGACGTACCGATTTGTGCGCCAATTGCTGCGTCACTGCGGGTTTAACTTGAGCCTTGCGCGGGATTAGTGAAACATGCTTTGTTATTTTTCTTGGAGCGTGTACCATGCAGAATGATTATTCCTCATGTAGAATAGTTTATGGTTATGGTTGGTATTCGTGCAGATATTGAAGCGTGGATGTCCCATGTCTGTGCGGCCTGTCCGCATATAATTTTATGATTTTGTAATGCTTTAAATTCGGGAGCAAACGTTGCAACGTATTTGGTGTTTTAATCCCAAGAAGTTGTCTTTGCTCTTTTTAAACACGAGGTGTGAACATGGGAAATATGGCCCAACAACTGCCCAGATTGCTGCTGGCTGCAGGCCTTAATATCGCTGCCGCAATTTTGACCGGCTGGTTCAGCGGGAACTGGTGGTTAGCGCTACTGGTTTTGACCCTGGGTGCGGGTGCAAGTGCGAGCCTGTTTCTTTCCATTTTTGACTCATCTTCTGAATCCGAGGCAAGTGAGACACTGGTCGATAATCTTGGAGCGACCCGTGAGCTACTCAACTACCTTAACCTGGAAACAGGCAAGGAGTTTGACAATATCCGCAGCGAGAACGAGCAGGTGCGGGATATCCTAGCGGATGCTATCGAGAAGCTGGTGGATAGTTTTACCGAACTTGAGCGCCAAACTACCCGGCAGCAAGAACTCGCAGCCACCATCAGTGGCACCCGCACCGATCTGGGTTCTGAGGGACATGTCAACTTTAACACGTTATTCGGGGTTATCGAGGGTACCCTTGCCAAGTTGATCCACGCTATCGTGCAAAACAGTGTCGATGCGACAAAATTGAGTGAATCGATGGCTCAGGCGCAGGAGCAGTTTCGGCATATTCAAGGGATGCTTCACGATGTACGTAAAATTGCGGATCAGACCAATCTCCTTGCGGTGAACGCTTCAGTTGAAGCGGCGCGCGCCGGTGCGGCGGGGATGGGGTTCTCTGTTGTTGCCGCAGAGGTTCATAATCTATCCCTGCGCTCGAACCGTTTCAGCGAACAAATCTACTCCTCGGTCCAGACCATAGCAGCTTCCTTAGAGCTGGTAGAGCGTTCCATCAAGGAAGTGGCAACGTCCTCGCAGGATATCGCCAGCGCTGAACAGAAGCACGTGGAAACTATTTTAGACCAGACCAGAACCTTTCATAAGAAGGTCAACGATAGCGCTGCAGAGATAGGTGACATCTCGCAGAAGGTGTCGCGCCAAGTAGGCGTTGCGGTTACCTCCATGCAATTCCAAGACATGGCTACCCAGGTGGTGGATACCGTCACGCGGCGTATTGATGGGCTGGATTGTCTGCTCGATTCCCTGGCTGATCTGGAGGTTGAGCTTAGTCCTGAAGAAATTATCGACCTCAACAAACAGCAACAACATATGCTCAAGTTGCAGCGTATGCTCCGGGTGGCGAATCAGTTGGTGCGTGAAAGCCAGCACAACCCCGTGGCCCAGAAGTCCATGGATGAAGGTGAGATAGAGCTGTTTTAGGCAGGGCGCACACTTTATTTAAGTAGGCACTTAAAAGATTACAAGGTCCACCGGGATTTTACGGGTATTACGAGAAAAACAGGAGAGACCACATGGCTAAAACCGTACTCGCAGTAGACGATTCCCGCTCCATTCTGCAGATGGTGTCTTTTACCCTTAAAGGTGCAGGTTACACCGTGGTAGAGGCTACCAATGGGCAAGAAGGCCTAGCTCAGGCGCAAAAACAAAAGTTCGATCTAGTCATTACTGACCTCAATATGCCAATAATGGACGGTCTGACCATGGTGCAGAAATTGCGCGCTAGTCCCAGCTACAAATTCACCCCGATTCTGATGCTTTCCACCGAGGCCGGCGCGGACTTCAAAGCTAAAGGGAAGGCTGCCGGCCTTACGGGTTGGCTGGTAAAACCCTTCGAACCGCAAAAATTACTCGGTGTGGTTAAAAAGGTTCTCGGATAGCAGCGCGGGACTGAAGAGCTGGGTGAGAGGGGATATGTATGTTTGAAATAGAAAAGAAAACAGTCACAAGCCCCACCGGGGAACAGCGTTTGCACTACCAGGTTTCAGGTACGATCGACATTGAATCCATCGCAGAGCTTAAACGCTTACTACTAGAGGGTCTTAGCTCTAGTGAGCACCTAGTGCTGGACTGGAATGCAGTTGAAGATGTTGATTTTACCGCGCTGCAGTTGATGTGCGCCTTCAATATCTACGCGCGTGAACAGGGCAAGATCTTTGAGCTTAAAAACCGCTTTACTCCCCCGATTTCAGAAGCCATAAGACGCCTGGGGTTTATGCGTGAAACTGGATGTTCCAAGGAACGCAAAGATCACTGTCTCTGGGTAAATTCTGGGGCGGCCAAGGCATAAGGATGTATTCTCCTTGGGAGCATTTCAGTAACCTTCGCTGTTGAACAAAGACCCTTCGCAGGGGCGTATTGCGCAGCTTGTATTCTAATGAATTGGTGAAGAGTTATAGTGCAGGAGGGGTTTAATGGCAGATTTACCACAGCAGGCCTTCAGGGAAGAGGCGTACGAACTGCTGGCAGAGCTGGAGACAGCGCTACTGGAATTGGAAGAGTGCCCTGACGATATGGAAGTGGTAGGACAGATCTTCCGCGCTATGCACACCATCAAGGGCTCGGGAGCCATGTTCGGTTTCAATGATATCTCGAGCTTTACCCACGAAGTAGAAACTGTATATGATTTGGTTCGCAACGGGCAGGTGCATGTGAATAAGGCCCTGGTTGAGATATCTTTACAGGCGCGCGACCATATCCAAAATTTGCTCGATGCGTGCTGTAATGGCGCTGAAGCGGACCTTGCAACGGGCACCGAACTGATTGCGAAACTGCAGCAGTTTATGCCGCCTCCCGAGCCACAACTGCAGGCCGATACACAACTGCAGGCTGATACACCTCCGAAGACAGTAGCCACCACGGAGTCGCACGAACTCAAAACCTACCGCATCATGTTTAAGCCCCATCCCCATATCCTTCAGAACGGTACAAAAATTAGTGCGCTCCTTGAGGAGCTTGCAGACTTGGGAACCTGCCGCAGCATCGCTCAGATGACACGGCTTCCCAGTTTTGAGGAGCTTGACCCAGAGTTATGTTATGTAAGCTGGAATGTCCTCCTGACTTCAACCTGTGATGAAGATGCCATCCGCGATGTGTTTATTTTTGTTGAAGATGACGCTGACCTGAATATCCATCTCATCGATACCGGTGAAGAGGGGGAAGAGGAAGGGCAGCGTCTCGGAGATATTCTGATTGGGCGCGGAGAAGTCACCCAGAACGACATCGATCGGGTTCTAGCAAAGAGCAAGCGGATCGGCGAGATGTTGGTCGATGCTGGGCTGGTAGATCAGGATCAGATCGAAGCTGCGCTGCAGGAACAAACCGTCATCCGCGAGATACAGGAACAACGCCGCAGTAAAAAAGCGGAAAAAATGCCGGTGTCCAGTAGTCTGCGCGTTCCAGCTGAACGCCTGGATGAGTTGGTGAACCTGGTGGGGGAGATGGTTACGGTGCAGTCGCGCTTGAGTCAAGTAGCGGCGTTACGCCACGATGCCGACCTTTACTCCATTGCCGAAGAGGTGGAGCGCCTGACTGAGGAGTTGCGCGATAGTACCCTGAATATTCGCATGCTCCCCATCGGTAGTACCTTCAGTAAGTTCAAGCGTTTGGTGCGCGATATCGCCTCAAATCTCTGCAAAGAGGTGGATTTCGTGACTGCAGGAGCAGAGACCGAGTTAGACAAGACCGTAATTGAGCAGCTCAATGATCCGCTGGTGCATATCATGCGAAACTGCATGGATCACGGCATAGAGATGCCGGATGTCCGTGAAGCTCAAGGGAAGCCGCGCCTTGGCACAGTATTTCTTGGGGCGGAACACGCCGGCGACAGCGTTATCATAGAGATCCGCGATGATGGCAAAGGGCTGAGTACGGCAAAATTGCGGGAAAAGGCGCTCGCCAAAGGGATTATCAATGCGGAGGACAGTCTGAACGAGCGCGAGTGCTACCAGCTCATTTTTGCGCCGGGATTTTCCACTGTTGAGCAAGTATCTGGTTTGTCTGGGCGCGGTGTCGGCATGGATGTTGTGAAGCGTGCCATCGCTGCGTTGCGCGGCAGTATTGAATTACATAGCACCGAAGGGGCGGGAACTACCGTACGGATGCAGATCCCTCTCACTTTGGCGATTATTGAAAGTTTACGCGTAACCATCGCAGGCGCCAGCTTCATTATCCCCCTGACCGCAGTTGAAGAGTGTGTAGAGCTTACTTATGCAGATATTGAGGAAGCGCATGGACGCCATTTGGCCAAGGTGCGGGGTAGCCTAGTGCCCTACATACCACTGCGAAAAGCCTTCGGTGTCAGTGGGGCGGCACCTCCCGTGCAGCAGATAGTCATCACCCGCACCGGGGGGCGACGCCTAGGGTTTGTGGTAGATCATGTGATAGGTGAACACCAAACGGTAATCAAGCCTTTGGGCCCATTGTATAAAAACCTGCGTACCATATCCGGTGGCACTATTCTTGGAGATGGTAGCATTGCCCTCATCCTGGATCTGGCTCAACTGATGCACCAGGCAGATACACTGGAAAAACAGGTGGAGATAGAACATGAGTGACAACGACACAAGTGCAGCCACGGTAAATCAGTATTTAACCTTTATTCTCAACGGTGAAGTTTTCGGCATCACCACTGATCGAGTCCTGGAAGTGCTTGATTATACTGACATCACCCCGGTACCGCAGACCCCTGATTTCATGTGCGGGGTAATCAATCTGCGTGGCAGCATCGTCCCAGTGGTGGATATGCACCGCAAATTTGGCCTGCCTATTTCGAAGCATACCGTAAATACCTGCATAATTATTGTTAGCGCTACCGTAGATGGGGAGCAGACCAGTGTCGGCGCTGTCGCAGATTCGGTACGCGAAGTTCTCGATTTGGACACTGCATGTATTGAGGCCACCCCACGGATGGGGACACGCTTGAATACCGATTTTGTCCGCGGCGTTGGGAAGCATAATGAGGATTTTATTCTGCTGCTCAATATTGATACTATTTTCTCTGCTGAACAATTTGCTGCGGATGGCGCGGTAATTCAGGCAGCAGAAAAGGGTTCTGTCTAACAAGCAGCATGAAGAGAGGGCAAAATGGCAGTAGAAGATCAAAGCAGTGGCAACCAGTATCTAACCTTCAGTCTTGACAGCGAGATGTTTGCCCTGCCGGTAAGCCAGGTGCGCGAAATCTTGGAGTTCACCCATATGACTAGGATTCCGCAGACCCCCGCATATATGCGCGGGGTAATTAATCTGCGCGATAAAGTGGTTCCGGTGATTGACATGCGCGCTAAATTCGGTCTTGAGGTAGTGACGGAGACCGTAGATACCTGCATCATTATTGTGCAGGTGCTTATCGACGCTGAAGCCCTATTGGTCGGAGCGTTGGTTGATTCAGTTCAGGAGGTTTTGGAGTTAAATCAGGAACAGATTGAACCTCCACCGCGTATGGGGGTGCAGCTAAATACCGAGTTTCTCCGCGGTATGGCCAGGGTGGACGAGGGTTTTGCCTTGCTCCTCGATATCGACAAGGTGTTCTCTTGTAATGAGATAGCCATGATCCGACAAAGCCAAACCTGAAATTAAGGACAATATCGAAACCAGATTGAGTCATGTCGAAGGTTGTTATGAATAACTGGAGGTGCCTGCAATGAAATTAGGAATAAATATGGCAGAAAAACTGGTGGAAGAGCACGGAAATCTGAGGGACATCCCAAAGCAACCTCGCAGCCTCAGGCCTAGGTTCAAGGCCCAGCACAGGAGTTTGCAAGGCTAAAACATACGCCGCCTTTGAGGCACGTTGGGCAGTTTGGTAACAGTTAATAGAAATATACTTTTGACACTAAAAATCAACGTATGGGAGGTTGTATGGCCTGGAAAGATTTTCGTTTAAGCGTTAAGTTTTTTATCGGTTTTGGATTAATATTGCTGCTGCTTGTAGGGATAGGCTTGTGGAGCATTTTTGGCATCAGCAATATTGTCGGCAATGCCTCTGAGGTTATTGACGGCAACAAACTCAGGGGTGAAATGGTGCAACGTGAAGTTGACCATCTCAACTGGGCCAACAAAATAAATGAACTGCTTAATAACGACAATGTTACGACGCTGCAGATTGAAACCGATCCGCACAAGTGCGCCTTTGGCGTATGGTATTACGGGGCAGGCCGACGCGATGCGGAGCAACTTATACCCGCAGTAAAACCCCTGCTTGACGAGATTGAACAATATCATACTGCATTGCACGCATCTGCTGTAGAGGTTGGTAAGGTTTTTCACCAGGCGGATGTTCACCTGCCGGAGTTTCTAGCTGAAAAAGAGGTCGATCATCTGGTGTGGTTCAGTGATATCCTGACCTATTTTGCCACAGACGCGCGTAGACTCGAGGTGGAGACCAATGAGCGCATGTGCAGCTTGGGTGCTTTTCTTTACGGAGAAGCCGGAGCGGTGGCAGGAAAGGCTGATGCCGAGTTCGGGCGCTTGATTGGCAAAATAAAGGAACCGCATGCACGTTTGCATCAGTCAGCCAAAGAGATAATCGCGCTGCCTAAACAGCAGGCGCAGGTTGTGTTTGAACAGCAAACCATTCCTGCGCTGCGCCAGACTCAGGACGTGTTGGGTGAAATGCGCCAGCGCGCCGGAGAAATGGTTAAGGGGATGGAGCAGGCTAAACAGGTTTACGCTAGCCGTACGGCGCCCAACCTCGATCAGGTTCAACGTCTGTTAGGCGAAGTGAACCGTGTCACCCAGAGCAATATCATGACCGATGTGCAGATGCTTGATGCTGCATCAAACACCCGTACCGGGGTGATTATTTTTGCCATAGTAGCAGTGCCACTGGGTATTTTGCTGGCATTGGTCATAGCGCGCGGCATCATAGGTCCGATGCTTAAAGGGGTTGCTTTTGCCACCGCAGTCTCCGAAGGGGATCTTACCGCGAACCTAGATGTGGAGCAAAAAGACGAGGTGGGCCAGCTTGCGGCAGCGCTAAAGGGAATGGTGGCGCAACTACAGCGCATTGTTGCCGACGTGCGCAGTGCATCCGATAATGTCGCTGCTGGAAGTCAGGAACTCTCCGCCAGTAGTGAAGAGATGAGCCAGGGAGCCACCGAGCAGGCTGCCGCTGCCGAAGAGGCCTCCAGCTCCATGGAGCAGATGGCTGCAAACATCAGGCAAAACGCCGACAACGCCATGCAGACCGAGAAGATCGCGGTCAAATCATCCGAAGACGCCAAGGCTGGAGGTGAAGCCGTGGGTCAGACTGTAGCCGCGATGAAGAACATTGCCGAAAAGATCTCCATCATTGAAGAGATTGCGCGTCAGACCAACCTGCTGGCCCTCAACGCCGCCATCGAAGCTGCGCGCGCGGGGGAGCACGGCAGGGGTTTTGCTGTCGTAGCTTCTGAGGTACGGAAACTTGCCGAACGCAGCCAGACCGCCGCCGCCGAAATCAGTGAGCTCTCTAGCAGCAGCGTCCAAGTGGCCGAGCAGGCCGGCGAAATGCTCACCCGGATGGTTCCCGACATCCAGCGTACCGCTGAGTTAGTGCAAGAGATCGCCGCTGCGAGTAAAGAACAGGACACCGGTGCCGATCAGGTCAACAAGGCGATCCAACAGCTTGACCAAGTAATCCAACAGAACGCCAGTGCTTCCGAAGAGATGGCGTCATCCTCCGAAGAGCTCAGTAGTCAGGCGGAGCAGTTGCAGGACACCATCAGCTTTTTCAGAGTGTCGCAGGGACAACAGCAACAGCGGGTAATGCAGCGTAGTAGGCCCTCCTCCTCACCCCTCAGAACACCAGCACGGGCGGGCAAAGATTCTGCAGCCTCTGGCGGTGGACTAAAGCTCGACATGGGTGCGGGTAAGGATAAAATCGACGATGACTTTGAAGAGTATTAAGCGGCTCCCGCTGATGTAGTTTGCAGTTCAAAACGCCCCGTTATGGGGCGTTTTGATTAGTTGCCTAAGGATATGCTGAGGGCACGGCAAAATGGTTACCAGAAAAGCTTCCAAATGTTATAATTAAAAAATAAATTTAGTTTGAACAAACTTAAATAGCTGCGTTCTTCCTTTGTCTATCCAGTTGGTGCAGAGGTGTTGATGCAAATTACGGAACGGGACTTCACTCGTCTGAGTACCTATATCGATCAGGAACTAGGCATCCAGATTACCCCCTCTAAAAAAACTATGCTGTGTGGTAGGTTGGCAAAACGTCTGCGCGTTTTGGACCTTGGCAGTGTAACGGTGTATTGCGACTATCTGTTTAGCAGTGCGGGCCAGAGCCAAGAACGGGTAGAGCTATTTGACGCCATAACCACAAACAAAACGGAC
>JAQUDG010000010.1 GCA_028685815.1 Desulfuromonas sp. | reverse complement strand
CTGCCAAGTACCGCTGCGTTTTTGTGCTTCATCAGCTCAATCAACTCGGCGCGTGCAGCTCCCATATATTTGCGTGGATCAAACTCTGTCGGGTTTTTCGCTAGGAACTCCCTGATTTTTGCAGTCATTGCCAAGCGCCCATCGGAGTCAATATTTATTTTGCATACCGCGCTCCTAGCTGCTTTACGCAGTTGCTCTTCCGGCACACCCACCGCACCGTCAAGCTTGCCTCCATACTGGTTGATCAGGCGGACGTACTCCTGAACTACGCTTGAAGCACCATGCAGCACAATCGGAAAGCTGGGGATACGTTTTTCCACCTCAGATAGAATATCAAAACGCAGGGGTGGCACCTCCTCCCCCTCTTCTAGCTTAAACTTATATGCACCGTGACTGGTCCCGATAGATATGGCCAGGGAATCAACTCCGGTTTTGGACACAAAATCCTCCACCTCTTCTGGTTGAGTGTAGGTTGACTCCTCCGCCACAACATCGTCCTCAATGCCGGCCAGCACCCCAAGCTCCCCTTCGACAGTAACATCAAACTGGTGGGCGTACTCAACTACCTTCCGCGTCAGCGCCACATTGTCGGCATATTCCAGGTGAGAGCCGTCAATCATGACGGAAGAAAAACCGGAGTCAATGCAGGATTTGCACAGTTCAAATGAATCCCCATGGTCCAGATGGAGGCTTATAGGCAAATCAACCCCCATCTGACGGCTCATCTCAACTGCCCCCATAGCCATATGGCGCAACATGGTGGCATTGGCATAATCCCGCGCACCCTTGCTGACCTGGATAATCACCGGCGAGCGCCCCTCGACGCATGCAGTCACGATGGCTTGTAATTGCTCCATATTGTTAAAATTATACGCTGGGATAGCGTAGCCGCCCTCAAAAGCGCGCGCAAACATCTCTCTGGTATTTACCAGGCCAAGCTTGCTGTAGTGGATTGGTTCTGCCATAGTTCTATGTACCTCCGCATGCTGGGAATAAAAACGCAGTTACAGTATTTTTATTTTTCACTCACTGCAGTTTACACACAAACACACTTACTGGCCTTTGGCCATGCATAAAGCCCCGTGAGCTCATGTATGCTCTGCGTAACGACGAGTCTAATGTATACTACGAACTTGTGCAACCACTGCAATTCTGCAACGCGCCAGCATCTACCGTGCGCGGCTAAAACCCAGCGAATGTATATTCCCTACAAAAACAAAACCACAACTAACTACTTAAGAGTTAATAAAAAATGAGCCAGTGACAAAACTAATCTGAGAAGGAGAAAGCCATGCGCATTCTTATTACGGGAGCATCTGGGCTGGTTGGAACCGCCTTAACAACGTATCTGCAAAGCCGCAGACACACCGTGGTCTCCTTGGCACGCACTCGGAGTAAAGAACACCCCTGGTGGGATATAAGCACGGGCGAGCTTGACTGGGGCGCAAACCCGCATTTCGATGCAGTGATCCACCTTGCGGGAGAGAACATTGCATCCGGACGTTGGAACGCAGCAAAAAAAGAACGAATCCGCATGAGTCGCGTCAGTGGAACGACGTTGCTGGCACAGTGCCTGAGCGAAAAAGAAGTAAAGCCTGAACTGTTTATCTGCTGCTCCGCTGTCGGTTTCTACGGCGACAGGGGTGATGAAGAGTTGACGGAACAAAGCTCTCCGGGCTCGGGTTTTCTCTCCCAGGTCTGTCAAGAATGGGAGGCCGCCTGCGCCCCTGCTATCGAAGCCGGTATACGCACAGTCAATATGCGCTTGGGTATGGTTTTGAGCCCTAACGGCGGAGCCTTGAGCAAGATGCTATTCCCTTTTCGCTTAGGGCTTGGGGGCCCTGCTGGCAGTGGGCGCCAATTCATGAGCTGGATCCACATCGACGATCTGTGTAGCGCAGTAGCCCATATTATCGATAAAACGTCTCTAAGCGGGCCAGTAAATTTTGTAGCGCCGCAGTCGGTGCGCAACAAAGAGTTCACCCTGATCCTAGGCAAACTCCTACAGCGCCCTGCGGTGCTCCCCGCACCTGCTCTAGCGCTGCGCCTGATTTTAGGTGAAATGGCCAACGCGCTACTGCTCTCAAGCGCGCGCGTGCTGCCGCAGAAGCTCCTAGACAGCGGGTTTCGCTTCTCCCATCCAGACCTAGAAGGGGCGTTACAACACAGCACCAACCGGAAGCGCGACTGATTTGTCTACCTGAAAATGAGAAGAACCTTACTCCGCCCGTAGGGCTTGAAAATATTCCACCTCTGCATTAGGATACGCGAGATACTTTGGCAGCGCTGATACCGCCAAGGTATCTACCTAAAAAACCTGGTTATTTACCTCTACAAAAGGGCTTCACACATGAAGACAAAAGCACAAGAGTACTTCACGGACTGGTCTCAACGGGCAGAAATTGCCGAAGAGATGGTACCCATCATCGGAGATTTGTACCGTAATCGTGGGATTATCATTACCATCTACGGTCACAGACTAAACAACCGCCAGCCCATAGGTATTTTGCGCGCCCATCGCTTCGCGCGCCAAATTGTCCAAAGTGAAATTTCGGTACGTGACAGCTTTCCGGTGCTCAAGGCTCTGAGCAAACTAGATCTAGCTGCATGCAAGATAGATCTAGGCAAACTAACCCTCGCCTTCAAGCAGGATGCTGGAAAAACAGACGTCACTACCTATGTCAAAGCGCAGCTGGATTCGATGAATACCGGCTCCGCCCCGCTGCTGAGCAAACCTCGCGATGTAGTTCTGTATGGCTTCGGCCGCATCGGACGTCTGCTAGCTCGCATCCTCATAGAACAGACCGGCGGCGGAGATAAACTGCGTCTACGCGCTGCAGTGGTGCGCAAAGGAAGTGAAGACGACCTGGTCAAGCGCGCGAGCCTACTACGCCGCGACTCGGTGCACGGACGCTTTAACGGCGTCATTCAGATTGATGTAGAAGAAAACGCCATCATTGCCAATGGCAATATGATCAAAATCATCTATTCAGATGCGCCCGAAAGCATTGACTACACTGCTTACGGCATTGAAGATGCCATCGTGATTGACAACACCGGCAAATGGCGTGATCGCGACGGACTGGGGCGCCACCTCCAAGCCAAAGGGGTGTCAAAGATTATTCTCACCGCGCCGGGCAAGGGTGATATCCCCAATATCGTTTATGGCGTAAACAATGAACTGATCCGCACAGGTGAAGATATCTACTCCGCTGCCAGTTGCACTACCAACGCCATTGTCCCAGTATTGAAAGCTATCCATGACCGCTTCGGCATTGTAAACGGGCATGTAGAGACCTGCCACTCATACACCAATGACCAGAACCTTATTGACAACTACCACCCCAAGCCACGGCGTGGGCGCAGCGCACCGCTGAATATGGTTCTGACCGAAACTGGTGCGGCTAAGGCGGTGGCAAAAGCTCTACCGGAACTGCAGGGTAAGCTTACCGGCAACGCGATTCGGGTTCCAACGCCGAATGTCTCCATGGCAATTTTAAATCTCAGCCTTAAAAACAAAACCACCGTTGAGGAGTTAAACGCGCACCTTCGCGATGTCTCGCTGAACTCGGAGTTGCAGGATCAGATCGACTACACCAATTCACCAGAGGTGGTGTCGAGTGACTTTGTTGGTTCGAGCTATGCTGGGGTGTTTGATTCACTGGCAACCATAGTGGAAGGCGATCGCTGCGTGCTATATGTCTGGTATGACAACGAATATGGCTACAGCTGCCAAGTGGTTGGCCTTCTGGAAGAACTGGCGGGGCTAAAGCTTCCCACCCTGCCCTGATAGCCTTGCCATCTTGTACAACACACGTGCGGTATCGAGTTAAGGATACCGCACTTTTTTTAGGTGTAATGGCTACGCCTCTGTATGCAACAGGGCGAGAAAGTCGGTAAAGTTCTCAGTGCGCAACGCTGCATCAACGCATCTTTGAGTGCGAAAAAGACGAGCAATCTGCGCAACTATATCTAATTGGATGCCGGGATCTTCTGCAGGAGTTAGTACTAGGAAAATAAGGTTGGCCAGCTTCCCATCGGGGGCATCAAAGTCAATCCCGCGGCAGGACATTCCCACCACCACCCACACCTGTTTAAGTCCGACAATCCGCGCATGAGGTAGGGCCACTCTATTGCCGACCCCAGTGCTCATCAGCACTTCCCGTTCCCATACGGCTGTTTCCAGCG
Source organism: Desulfuromonas sp. (assembly GCA_028685815.1). Taxonomy (GTDB): domain Bacteria; phylum Desulfobacterota; class Desulfuromonadia; order Desulfuromonadales; family Desulfuromonadaceae; genus JAIVHC01. The sequence goes on along the minus strand of JAQUDG010000010.1, from coordinate 36,220 downwards.
CCGCAGCATCAATATCCCCCACTTCACTGACCGCTAAGGTCAGCTCACGAATCACCTGGCGCCGCGTTACTGCGGTCAAATCTTGCACAAACAGTTTTGACGAGAGCACCTCATGCAGCAAACACTTCTTTTCTTTGTGCAATATCAAGCGCATAAAGGGACCACTGATCATGGAGGTGACCATAGCCATAATAACTAGAGCGATAAACAGCCGTTCGTCAATAATGCCGGCGTTGAGCGCAATTATCCCCACGATAATCCCCATGGCTCCAACAGAAACCATGGCAAACCCCACTGCCAGAGACTCATCGCGCCCCATGCCGCCCCAGCGCGCTCCCAGGGTTCCACCAATAAGCTTGCAGACACAAGCCAGCAGTAGCACTACCAGCACCAGCACTGGGTCGAAATGGGCAAAAAAATCCACCTTCAAACCAATACTGGCGAAAAACACTGGAGCAAAAATAAAGGAGACAAAATCGCCAATAATTACGCGACTGCGCTCACGCAAGTGGGATGAGTCACCAATAGCAACCCCAACAATAAACGCACCTAAGATAGCGTGGATCCCGATCAACTCGGTAAAGGCCGCCCCCAGCAACCCCAGTATCAAGGCGAAACTCAGCTCGCCACTGGGCCAGCGTGTATAAGCTTGCACAAAGGGAAGCACCCGATGAATCAAATAACGTCCAAACGTCAGCATTCCGACGATAAAGATCAAGGTCATCGCCAGAGTTACTGCGATATCTGCCCCAGCGCCACTCGACCCACTTATGAAGCCAAGGATAACCGCAAATACCACCCAGCCGATGATATCGTTAAGGATAGCGGCGCTGATCACCACCATTCCGAGATCACTGCGGTACAACCCCATGTCAATCAGGGTTCTGGCAATAATGGGCAAAGCGGAAATGGAGATGGCGATGGCAAAGAACAGGGCAAATACCAACGGATCTGAATCTGGCTTGCGCCCCAAGACTTCAGGGATGAGAAACGCCGCCACAACGGCAACCGAAAAGGGAATAACGATGCTAGTCAACCCTATCTTCCCGCCGATTTTTCCCTGTTTCCACGCTGTGGATAAATCCACTTCCATCCCCGCCACCAGAAGAAACAACCCGATGGCCAGGGTGGATATGCTTTCAAGTGCTATGGCATTGACTCCATGGAGAGGAAACAGCGCCGTGTTGATATTCGGAGCGATACGGCCAAGGATGGTGGGACCAAGAATAACTCCGGCCAGAAGTTCCCCCAAGACAGAGGGTTGACGCAAGCGCAGAGCAAGCTCACCTAGCACTCTAGCCACGCACAACAGCACGGCCAGGGATAAAAACATGACTGTTACCTGATTAGAGCTAAGTGCTTCCATAACCGGACATCTCCTGAGTCGAGCATCGTATATGCCGAACTTATCTATAGTTCAAACCGTATAGAACAATACGGTACAGAGGCTGTTCGGCATAGAAACGTTATCTACGTTCATCCTTAATGCAATAGAATATTTTTCCAGGTATCCAACGCGACCAGAATCAGCAGCGTCAGGAACATAAAGCGGATATAACGGGCGGGAAGATGCCGACATAAGCTTGAACCGAGATGAACCATGGGCACAGAGCCAAGCAGAACCGGCACGGCGTAACTCCACTGTACCTGTAGCGTGGCGATTTTCCCCGCAGAGCCCAGCAACGCCCCGATAAGCACGATGCCAAGACTCGAACCCACAGCCATTTTAAGCGGAAAGTTAAGCACTGTAACCAGCAGTGGCACCAGAACAAACCCTCCACCTGCGCCAACCAGGCCGGAGACCAGGCCGACTGCTGCGCCTATAACCACCCCCCCGCGCGAGTGCGGACGGAAGGAACCTGCTCTGTCGTTAGAGGCAGTCTTTTCCTTCGGTGGAAAGATAAAAAACGGAACTAGAACCAAAACCCCAAACACAATCAGCAACACATCAGCAGCTACATAGCTGGAAAGCACTGCACCCAACAAGGCGCACAACCCCATCGGCAGGCCGATTGTTATAATGCTAGGCGTGTGGATATTTCCGGCGCGGCGGTGAATGAATGTTCCCAGCGTCGAAGTTGCCAGCACCTGAATCATGGTGATCGCACTGACACTGTGGATGTCTAGGGCTCCGACCCCAAGCAAAGGCGGAATAGAGAGCAGCAGAGGGATAAGAACCACAGCACCACCCACCCCGAGCAGGCCGGAGACAAGCCCACCTATACAGCTGATGAAAAAAAGCGTTAAGGCCACGCAAACTCCCTGAGTTTCCTGCTTAAACCCGAACAAATCCAGCTACACGCGCTCTACAGTATCAACTATCAGGTGTTTGACAACAAAAAAGGGTGGTCATATATGACCACCCTTTTTTGTTGAAGCTGAACAAGCCGCGTATTTATGGGCTTGACTTTACCGGTGCCAAAGATCTTGGCTTATCAGTAGCTCTGCATCTGGCGCATCTTCTTCCGCAGACGACGCTGAGCCTCTTTTTCTTTACGCTTCCGCTTGACGCTCGGCTTCTCGTAAAACTTGCGACGTTTCATCTCGCGGAAAAGTCCCTCCTGCTGCAGTTTACGCTTCAGCACGCGGATAGCTTTTTCCACGTTGTTGTCCATTACTTGTATTTCCAATTCTCTTCACCTCGCTTCCGTCATACTCCGCTTTTTCTTACAGCGCGGGGTGGGTAAGTTACCGGAGCTAGACGACACTGTCAACTAAAACAGCACTGTGTGGTTGCGTTTTTTAACAGTCACATCTTCGTGCCATTGGATTGAAATATTGTAAAATTGGCCCTTAAAGTGTAGGGTTTCGCGCGTTACTGCACAAAAAGTGACCAGGAGGTAAAGCATTCCCGCTGTCACTAGGCCCATAACGGCGTTGAGGCCACAGATAAACCTACTTAGGCAAATTCCATATGCATACCCACGACGGCACCGATATCAGCGCAAAAGACGACCTTATCCGCATTCTTCCCCTTGGTGGTGCGGGTGAAATCGGGATGAATATGCTCGTGATAGAACACATGGACAGCATATTGATCGTTGACTGTGGCTTAAAGTTTAATGGCCCAGAGGCCTGGGGAGTGGACTTCATCGTACCGGACATAACCTGGCTGCAACAGCATCGCAGCAGGATATGTGGCATAGTTATCACCCATGGGCACGAAGATCACATCGGCGCTCTGCCCTTCTTACTCAACGATCTGGGCAACCCTGTCATCTTCGCTACCCCTTTCACGCTTGAGTTGGTTCGCTCCCGCCTCCGCGAACGTGGATTTTCCGGCTCCAGTCCGCTACAGGCGATCCATCCGCGCCAGCAATTTACCTGTGGCCCTTTTCAGGTTGAGCCCTTCAGCGTCGCCCACTCCATCCCAGCTGGGGTGGGGCTGGCAATAACAACCACGGCCGGGTGCATCATTCATAGCGGTGATTTCAAGCTGGACAGCGCTCCTATTGATGAAGTAGCCACCGATATTGCCACCCTGGCACGCTATGCCGAAACTGGGGTACTTGCCCTTTTAGCTGATTCCACTAATGCGGCACAGCCCGGATTCAGCGGCTCAGAGCGTTCACTGCGCCCCACTTTTGAGCATATCATGCACACATGTGGCGCAGCCGTGTACCTCTCCACCTTTTCCTCCAATATCCTCCGTATCCAGTTGGCGCTCGAAACCGCACAGCAGGCAGGGCGCAAGGTTGTCCTACTTGGGCGCGGTTTAATCAGCAATGTAAATGCTGCACGCATAACTGGACATCTGTGTGTCGGCTCTGACGTTATCATTGACATTCACGCAGCGGAGCATCTAGACAGAAACAGACTGTGCATAATAGTCTCTGGCTGCCAGGGCGAGCCCGGTAGTGCCATGCTCAGGATTGCGATGGGAACGCACCCAAATTTTGATATCCACCCTGACGATACTGTAATCATCTCCGCTCGCACCATCCCCGGCAATGAGGTCCAGCTCAACACCCTCATGAACCAGCTGAGCCACCTTGGTGCGCAGATCTACAGCGGTGCCGATGCGCGCGTACATGTCAGCGGCCATGCCTGCGCCGAAGAATTACGACAACTAATCTCCCTAATCAGACCACAATTTTTCATCCCGCTTCACGGTGAGATGCGCCACCTGGTTCAACATGCTAAACTAGCACAGGAATGTGGCGTCGCGGCGCAAAACACCCTAGTTCTTCAGGATGGGACGGCAGTGGTACTGTCACGCAACGGATTCAAAGGGGAACAGCCCATACCCTGCACTCCCAAACCCATTGAGATGCACACCCTGACTTCAATTGCGCCAACGCAGCTTCAGGAGCGTAAACGCATGGGGACAGGCGGCTGTGTGCTGGTATGTCTTTGCGTGAACAACCAATTAATGCAACTGAGCGCAGAACCGATAATCCACTTTCACGGCATCAACAATGATACAGTGCACCCGCTGCTAAGGGCCGAAATAAACTCCCGTATAAAAGAGATGCTTGCACAGTTACCCGCAGAGGTGGCGGCAGACACGCCCCCCGCACCAACAGCGACGCAGCACCCATCACTACAAATGGTTATTCAGGATATTAGCGCCAAGACCTGCAAACAAATACTTGGGTATCGGCCCCAGATCGTTCCAGCAATACTCTACCACTAAGCTAACAAAGGATGTTTTTACCATGGATATGGTCCACGCAATTTATCTTGGCCTACTACAGGGCTTGACTGAATTTCTTCCGGTCTCCTCCTCTGGCCATCTAGCCATCGCGCAGCACTTCCTCCCCGACTTTGAGCAGCCGGGTCTTCTTTTTGATATTATTCTCCACGTCGGCACCCTCGCGGCGGTAATTCTTTATTTCAATAACGATATAAAAAATCTACTCCGTGCCCCCTGGAACAAGGAACCGCAAGGCGCAGAATACCGCAAGCTACTCCTCCTTATTGTTTTCGGCTCTATCCCAACGGCGATCATCGGCCTGACGTTTAAAGATTCAATTGCCGCGATGTTTCACAATGTCTTACTGGTGGCAGCGATGCTGCTGATAACCGGCGCGTTCTTGTTTGCCGCGCAACAATGGCGCAACGGCAAACGTACAATAGACAATCTCACCTTCACTGATGCATTTATTACCGGTCTGGTGCAGGGGCTGGCTATCATTCCAGGGATCTCTCGTTCAGGTTCAACCATTGCGGTTCTGTTGTTTCGCGGCGTTGATGCCGTCACCGCTGCGCGTTTTTCTTTCTTATTGTCGCTGCCTGCCATACTTGGGGCCGCACTGCTATCGCTAGGTGACATGCAGAACCTACCCTCGGAACAACTTCCAGCCTATCTGGCTGGCGGCGCCATGGCATTTCTAAGTGGAATGGTCGCTATTCGCATGCTGCTGGGCATTCTGGCACGCCAGCGCCTACGGGTATTTGCTCTGTATTGCTGGGCTGTAGCATGTGCGGTATTTATACTATCTTAGCGCCCTGACTTAGCTGCGCATCATCTCCTTTTTTTTGAGTTACCTACCCATGGAAAAGACCCCTGACACCACGCGACTGCAACGCCTGCGGCGTGAAATTATCGCTCTAACCTGGCTGACGACAGGTATCTATCTGCTGCTGTGCCTAGTTTCCTTCAACAACGCTGACCCCTCTTTTAACAATAATCTAGCCTCGGAGCATGTCCATAATTTCGGCGGTATTGTTGGGGCACATCTCGCTGACATCCTTTATCAAGGCATCGGCGTCCCCGCGTTGCTCCTTCCACTGGTGTGCTTTTTTCTGGGCTGGCGCCTGCTACGCGCACACCCAATAAAGCTGCGCGCATACAAACTTGCTTCTTTTGCTGTCTTTGTGCTGTGCTGCGATGGACTCTTAGCCATCCGCTTGCAAAACATCCATTTGAATGGAGAAAAAATTGTTGAAGCTGGCGGTGCCGTCGGCCGCCTACTGCATAATTTCCTATCCGGGTATCTCAATACTGCTGGATCGGCCCTGATTCTGCTCGCAGGATGTACAATCTCTGCCATGATCATGACCAGATTCTCCCTTACCTTGTTTTTTGCCGGCATCAGTGAACAAATGGCGCATCGGCAGGAACAACGCCAGACCAAAAAAACGTTACAGCGCGCTGAAAAAGAAAAAAACAAAAGCGCAGAGCTGGTTATAAACACTCCAACGCCGAAGAGTAAAACCACCGAGAGAAAAAAAATCAAGGCTAAAAAACCCGCTACAGAAATGGAGATTCAGCCCCAGTTTGATTTCATTCAGAACTCCGGCGACTACCAGATGCCACCGCTGTCGCTGCTGGATTACGATGGTGAAGTCGCGCCGCCGGTGGATCGGGAAGCGTTGATGGAGATGGCACGTGTCCTCGAAAACAAACTCAAGGATTTCAACGTCAACGGCGAGGTGGTGGAAGTAAAACCTGGTCCGGTGGTTACCATGTTCGAATTCGCTCCAGCGCCGGGCATCAAAGTCAACAAAATTGCTGGACTGTCTGATGATCTATCCATGGCGCTGCGCGCGACCTCCATCCGCATTGTCGCCCCTATCCCCGGACGCGGCGTAGTGGGGATAGAAATTCCCAATGACTCACGCGAGACCCTATACCTCAAGGATATAATCGGCTCGGATCAGTTCCTCAGGCACGGGGGCAGGCTGCCCTTGGCACTGGGAAAAGATATCTTTGGCCAGCCTATTGTCACCGATCTGACTAAAATGCCACACCTGTTGGTGGCTGGCTCCACCGGTAGCGGCAAGTCCGTATCCATCAACACCATGATCCTCTCACTTCTCTACAAGGCTACCCCCGAAGATGTGCGCCTGATTCTGGTCGATCCAAAAATGCTGGAACTTTCGATATACGAAGGAGTTCCCCACTTATTGCTTCCTGTAGTCACCGATCCAAAAAAAGCATCCCTGGCACTGGGATGGGCCGTGCGCGAAATGGAACGACGCTATAAGCTCATGGCGGATAAAGGGGTACGCAACATTGACGGTTACAACAAAAAACTGGCCACAGAGCGAAAAGACAAAGAGCGCCTAGCCCGACTCGAGGCGGTAACTGCGGCGCAGGGAGATGAGACCGATTCACTAGATGCCATGGGAATGGATCCTTCTGCAGTAGCCTTCGATGCGCAATTGAACCAAACCTCCAGCACCATCGAAGAACTTGAGCATGAGCATCTTCCTCATCTAGTTGTGATTGTGGACGAGCTTGCAGACCTCATGATGGTTGCTGGACGCGAAATTGAAGAACATATTGCTCGCCTTGCACAGATGGCACGCGCAGCGGGGATCCATCTAATCCTTGCTACCCAGCGCCCCAGCGTTGACGTTATCACTGGTCTTATCAAGGCTAACTTCCCGACGCGCATATCCTTTAAGGTTTTTTCACGCATCGATTCCAGAACCATTCTTGACAGCATGGGGGCAGAGACGCTCCTCGGGATGGGAGACATGTTGTTTCTTCCACCAGGGACCGGGAGTCTGCAGCGTGTCCATGGCGCATTTGTCTCTGAACTGGAGGTTCAGCGCGTGGTGGAATTTCTTGCAAAGCAAGCCAAGCCGGAATACGACAGCGCCATCCTCACCCCCTTGCCGGAGAACGACCCAGACGCAGATAACGGTGACGCTGAGTATGATGAGCGCTGGGACGAGGCCGTCGCCCTTGTGTCTCAGGCACAGCAGGCTTCCATCTCTATGGTTCAGCGCCGCCTACGTATTGGCTACAATCGCGCCGCACGCATAATTGAGCAAATGGAAAAAGAGGGGATCGTGGGCCCATCCGATGGAACCAGCAAGGGACGTGAAGTGCTTATTTCTACCCATGAATAAATCTACCTATCCACGCACGCCAACATACAATAATTACAAAAAACTTCACAAACAGTAAAATATTGCTTGCGGTAACAGTTCTTCTCGTGATAGGTTGGCTCATATTTTCAGTTTAGTGCGGAGATCCTTTGACTTATGGTACGCAACGTTCCACGGAAATCCGGCTGAAAATGAAGTAATAGACCGATACAGATCGGCAACAAAAGGAGTTCGAAACAATGGCACAAGGTTCAGTAAAGTGGTTCAATGACGCAAAAGGTTTTGGTTTCATTGAGCAAGATGGTGGCCCCGATGTATTTGTACATTTCTCTGCAATCAGTGGAGACGGCTTCAAGTCTCTCGCAGAAGGCGACCGAGTAGAGTTTGAAATTACCGACGGGCAAAAAGGTCCTCAAGCCGCTAACGTCAGCAAAATCTAAAAAGAGAGTACCTTAAAGGTACTTGCTTTTCATTCAAAAAGGCCCTGTACTCTGTACAGGGCTTTTTTTATATCTGCATTATATCTACCCACATCTCAACCCGATTGCGCCCAACTTGACCCCTAGAGCAAGGTAAGATTTCTGCCCCGCTATTCCCGCACCCCTCTACCTTGCCCAGCGCATCTGCCTTAACTGTATAAGTAAAATCCACTAAATAGTGGCACAACCAATAAACATAAAACTGTATTTCTTTCTTAGACACGGACAATTGTCACTATTCCGACAAGCTAGAGATACATATCTGCAGTTGCGCCTAGCCGATGCATGCTATATTATGGCGAAAATTAAACGCTGTTCTACAACTTGTGATGGAGGTTTATATGGGATCAGTGAACACCGAAATTTTGTCGCGTAAAGATGGCGCAATCGGCACCATCACCCTCAATCGCCCGCAGGCATTTAACACTTTCACCATTCCGTTTGCTGAACAACTGGATGCTGCCCTCTGGGACATGGAGCATGACCCAACTATCCGCGTCATCGTAATTCGCGCGGAAGGCAAAAATTTTTCCGCCGGAATCTCCCTCGATCAGTTCAACAGGAAGCCGCAACGCGAATACCGCGACTTTCTTTATCGCATCGACGCCTTTTACCACACCCTGGCAAAACTCAAAACCGTGACCATCTCTGAAGTTAAGGGAAGCGCCATGGCCAACGGTGCTGGACTCGCCTTTGCGACAGATTTTACCATAGCCGCAAAAAGCGCTAAGTTCGGCACCACTGCCATAAATGTTGGGCTCATCTGTCTGGGGCCAGCCGTGCCCATGATGCGTATTCTGGGCAAAAAACGTACCATGGAGATGGTTCTGACTGGCCAGCCTTTTAGCGCTCAACACGCCCTAGAGCTGGGGTTGGTAAACAAGGTGGTGCCTGATGAGTTGCTGGAGGAAGAAGTGCAGCAATTTGTGCAAAAACTGCTGCATAAAAGTCCGTTAGCGCTGCAAATTGGCAAAGAGGGCTTTAATCGCATGACTGACATTCCGTATCATGCTCAGCTAGACGCTATGGATGATCTATTCGCAACACTGTGCGCGACTGAAGACGCGGTGGAAGGGGTCAGCGCCTTTCTAGAAAAACGCATTCCAGCATGGCAGGGGAGATAATTTAAAGATAGTTGCGGATTGCGCTTTATACTGTGCGGAGCGCAGTCCGCCACCTTCAAGCTTCCTTATGGAAGTGATTGCGCCGCTCATCACCGCTGATGTGCATGCCGCAATGGAGACAATGGCGCAGATACATGGGGATCGGTCCATTCATATGAAAAAAGTTGCCGCAGGCGGGGCAACGGCAAAAGGCGGTCAGATTAGCCGCCAACGCCACTACTACAACCCATATCCCGAAAAACACCCCAGCTACGCGATCAGACTGCCCGAGGTGTAGCACCAACCACATCATGGGAATATAGATAGCTATCAAAGCCCACAAAAACAGGCGGCGACGACGCAAAGAGCGCATCTGACTGGTGTAATCCATTTTTTTCTTCATATTCTCGTAGCGTACCTCTCTAGATCCACGACCCAACATTCCGCAGCCCCCGAATCCGCAGATGCTCCTCGGCAACCCTGCCCTACAAACCGCGCAGGGTTACCGTATCGGCATACGGACTTGCGGCGGCAAGGAGTTCTTGCATCATTGCCTTAGAATGAGGCACCACCACACGGGCATCTTCTGCCAGAGCGTACTCGGGTACAAATTGTTGCAACACCCATGGCCCCGCGCGCTCAATCAACTCGCCCACCGCATGGATATCCTCCATCTCGACATATCCGGGCATACATGTGGTGCGAAACTCGATCTCAATGTCAGCGGCGGCAAGAAGCGCGATGCTTGCGCGCAGAGTCGCAGCAGCATTTGTTGGCGCCCCTAGCTCGGAATAACGTTCCGGTGCTGTTTTAAGATCAAGGCTAACAAAATCTAGCAAATTTTTTCGCAACAGCGCCTCGACCACCTGTGGCTTTAAACCATTGGTATCGAGTTTTATCAGCAAATCAAGAGATTTCAGGCGCTCCACCAACTGCGGCATTGTTTTATCCAAGGTGGGTTCGCCGCCGGAAATTACAACTGCATCGATAAATCCACGCCGCGCCGCCACCATGTCGAATAGATCCTCGGCGCAGATGTCTGGATACGCCTCTGGTGTCTCTACCAGAGCAGCATTATGGCAGTATGCACAGCGCATATTGCACCCAGAGTAGAATACCAAGGATGCTATATGTGCTGGATAATCGAGTAGGCTGGTGCCTTGGAACCCCTTGATCGGCATAGATGCCCCTTACTGTCGCTCTATTTTATCAACTACGTATTCGCGGCGCTGATCGAACTCTTCCTGCTTACCTTTATTCCACTGCTGTACTGGACGGAAGAAACCACAAACTCTTGAATATACTTCTGTTTTATGCTTACATTTCTGTTCCATAGCTATACTCCTTACTTTGTTATGCGGCTTTATCCGCGTCATCGGTCGATGCCATATGGGGACAATCAAAGTGCTCTCCGGCAATATATCCATGTACCGGACAGATGGTAAATGTTGGGCTAATAGTAAAATACGGTAACTTGAAGTTTTCCGCTATGCGGCGCACCAACAGACGCGCACTGCGCCAATCCTCCAGACGCTCGCCCAGAAACCCATGAAACACAGTGCCCCCCGTATACTTTATTTGCAACGCATCTTGATGTTGCAGGGCTTGAAAAATGTCATCTGTGCCCCCGACTGGCAACTGGGTCGAGTTTGTATAGTATGGCTGCTCTTCTCCAGAGGTGCAGATGTCGGGGAACTCCTCACGGTCGCGCTGCGCCAAACGGAAACTGGTCCCTTCGGCTGGGGTTGCTTCAAGGTTGTAGAGATGCCCCGTCTGGGTCTGCAGCTCTTCCAGGCGTGTGCGCATGTATTCCAAGGTTTCCAGCGCTAGCGCATGTCCCGCAGGGGTATCTATCCCAGCACCGATTAGATTGCAGGCCGCTTCGTGCATACCGATAAGCCCAATGGTGGAGAAGTGATTATCCCAGTAGCGCCCCTGACGCGCATGGATACCCGCTAAATAAAACTTGCTGTAGGGATACAGACCGTCTTCGGTAAAACGCTCAAGCTGCTTACGTTTTATTTCAAGCGAAGCTGCTGCTAGGGCCATCAACTCTCCTAAGCGAGCGAAGAACTCCTCTTTAGTGCGCGCCAGATACGCAGCCCGAGGCAAATTCAGGGTTACCACCCCGGTTGAGCCGGTAAGGGGATTGGAGCCAAACAACCCGCCCCCACGGCGGCGCAACTCGCGGTTGTCGAGGCGCAGCCGGCAGCACATGGAGCGCGCATCTTCTGGATCCATGTCCGAATTGATGAAATTACTAAAATACGGCGTTCCGTATTTCGCCGTCATCTCCCAGACAGACCTGAGACGGTCGCTCTCCCAATCGAGCTCTGAAGTTATGTTATACGTGGGGATCGGAAAGGTAAATATGCGCCCAGAAGCATCCCCGCTCATCATAACTTCGCAGAACGCCCGGTTAAACATATCCATTTCGGCCTGAAATTCAGCGTAGGCTTCATTTTGTACCGCACCACCGATAATTACCCCCTCATGTGCCATATTGCGCGGCACGGTCATATCTAAGGTGATATTGGTAAACGGCGTTTGAAATCCGACCCGGGTCGGCACATTCATGTTGAAGATAAATTCCTGCATCGCCTGCTTTACATCTGCGTATTCAAGCCCATCATAGCGGATAAAAGGGGCCAGCAACGTATCAACACTGGCGAACGCCTGAGCTCCGGCCGCCTCTCCTTGCAGGGTATAGAAAAAGTTGACCATCTGCCCCAGAGCGGTACGAAAATGTTTAGCAGGTGCGCTTTGAATTTTTCCGTAAGCTCCAGTAAACCCATGTAGCAGCAGATCCTTCAGATCCCAACCACAGCAATACACTGAAAGCATGCCAAGGTCATGGATATGATAGTCTCCATTTTTATGCGCTTCGGACACCTCGGCGGGATAAATTTTGTTGAGCCAGTAATTACTCGTAATATTGGAGGCTATATGGTTATTAAGACCCTGCAGCGAATAGCCCATGTTGGCGTTCTCTTTGACACGCCAGTCCTCCTGGGTCAGGTAGGAATCAATGGCTTCGATTGATTCCTGCATAAAGGAGTGAGTGGCACGCAACTGTTCGCGTTGTTGCCTGTAGAGGATATATGCTTTAGCAGTACGCGCGTGTCCGGCCTCTATTAGTTCCTTTTCAACCAGATCCTGTACGTTTTCCACGGTGGGGACCTGTTTGTCCTTGAAGATAACCGTCAAGGTATTCACCACCTGAAGCGCTATACTCTGCGCTTTTTCCATATCGTGCCCACCCACAGCCCGAACCGCTTTTTTAACTGCAGCACTGATTTTATCTACTTCGAAGTCAACCAGCCTGCCATCACGCTTACGTATATATTGCAACACGATCTACCTCCCCTACCTTCCACTCTACTGATGTACTCTTGTAAGATTTCCTGCAAACGTTACCCTGCCTGCGGACGGATGGAATGTAGCAAAGGAGCGTCTATAAGTAAAGCACTACAACACAACATGTTGATACTACAGGTGCAGCAAGATACCATATGTTGTTAAAAAAAGCTGTGATTGACATTGTGGATAAAGAGAGAAAGGTGGCGTGATTACACAAAAAAGCCGGAATAATCCGGCTTTAGCTGTAGCGTGTAGCATAATATTGCTAACCTAAATTCTAGCGATTTTTGCTCTGGGCGCGCTGGTGAAATACACAGCGGAACATATCGATGCACTGGATTAAGGCAGGGATAAGATGGGAAATGACAAACAGGGCAATAAAGCCTACGAACGTCCACGCCAAAACCCCTGCTCCATCTGCCTTTAGATTAAATGCGGCAAGCCCTGCGGATGAATTCAGCAGCACCATGATTATTGCCATTGCACATACACGGGACATAAACACTCCTTAAACTACCCTCAAAAGACCAAAACTCAAATCATACTGGTCAAATCCATTTGCCCAAGTATAATTCTTCTACTCCAAGCTAGACTCGTGTTAAATTGATTAAACACAAAAATGACGCTCTGGGCGTCACTTCAAGCAACTACGTATGCGAGGAACACGCATACATAAATCTCCCCTGACACAGGAGACCTGACATGGAAAACCAACATGAACCCGAACATTCGCAGCAACTAGCGGTTATTCGAAAAAAACGCCTATTTCTATGGATTGTTTTTGCTTCCTACATCCCTGCGATTGTACTGGCCTTTACCGCAGGCAACGGGCCGCCGACGGCTACCATTGTAGCAATATTGTGGCTTATCGGTGCTGGGATTGGTGGGGTACTGGTCAGTTTCAGTCGCTGTCCGCGTTGCAACCAGTTGTTTCATATGCGCGGAGCAAGTACTTCTTGGGGACGCCGCTGCCGCCACTGCAATCTGAATCTTTGATGTGCCTGTAGATTATTTATCCACTTGACGGCGCAGGTGTTGCATTATGTGATTCTCTCGGGCGATAGCACTTCTGGCACTGGTCCAGGTGCTGTAGTACTCAAGCCCTAGGATAGTGCAACCGGAGATTATTACCGCCACAACATTGACCCGCAGAGCATGGTCAAAAGCATAGAAAATATAAAACACGCTAAGATAGCCTATATGACTCCAGCCCCGATAGCGCTCTTCCTGATCCGTAAGTCTACCTATCCCTAAAATCAGGGCCGAAAAGCTATATACAGCTAGGGCAATATTTATCATCACGGCAGAAGGTGGCTTACCCAGCAGGTCGCGAGTCTGCGGCGACAGATACAACATAATGTTGCTGTCCTGAAAGTAAACTGCCATCAAACTGATTGCGCCAAACACCGCCAGTCCAAGCAAACCTGCATGGGACAAGCGGCGCAATTCTTCTATGTGCGCCTGAATTCGTTCCAAGCGCTGTTCTGGTTGGCGCAATTCAGCATTGTCGTTTAATGGGGCAGAACTCGACATCCGCAAAATCCCTGTCCGCCTCTAGTTGCTGCGGCGTGTTATTTTCTTTTGGCATCGCGCAAATGGATCCCCAGCCTTTTAATAAGGCTTGAAAGATAGCGAAACTCCAGACAGTCTTCAGATCCGTATTCGTTTTCCATCATCCCATTGTCAACCTGCTTGGCATACTCAATGAGCCTAGTCACTGGGAGAAGAACATTACGTTGTATTACGACGGAGAGCAACCCTATTGCCAGCACCACAACAAGCAGCCACACTCCGAGCAGCCCCTTTATAATCTGGCCTAAAGATTGGTGCAGCCCATCAAGGGAGATCCCTACGTCAACAGTACCCAACAGGGCGACATTTTCAGTTCCTGGATGGCATTGCGCCGTGACGCAACTAGGCTGATTCGTTATGGGTATGGTCATGCCCAACACTTCTTGGCCGCTAGAATTTCTGAAGTAACGAATACGCTCACGCTTAGAGCTATCCAAAACCACTGCGGCGTTGTGACAGATGTTGCAGCTTTCGGCCTGCAAATCCAAGGTAATCCCCACCTCTTCACTGAGGCAGGAAAACTTTACTGTTCCCTGCTTGTCAAAGATTCGCACATGTTCGACATCGTGACTTTCACCTATGTTACTCACAAGATGGCGCAGGGCCATATGGTCACCCTTGAGCATATCATAAGAGGTGGAGCGAACTAAGGTCTGCGACATATATGCGGCGCGCTCTTCCGCTGCTTCATATACCAGACTACGCAGATAGCCATAGAGCAAAACAAAACACAGCGTGATGAACGCTGTCATCAGAATGGCGACAGGTATGAGAGTTTTTTTTGCCAACGGTTGTGACATAGGGCACCCCTTGTAAAAAGGCAGCGGAACAATCTGCCCCGCTGCCTGAAGTTACCTGAAACCAGACCAGTAGATCAGTGGTCGCCGTGCTCTTCCCAGCCAGTCCACATGGGCTTAAAGTGGGCGAATGGTGTATGTCCTAAGGTCGCAAGGTAGAAGTGGGTAGGAATAAAAGCCGTCAAAGCGCACGCCAAAAGGAAATGTACCCCCGCCACCACACGCACACCGCCTACCGCTACCAGCACATTATGCAGTGACCCCATGTTCAGCAGGATAATACCGGTTACGATCACCACAGGCACTATCAGCATCATGATAACCACGTAAGCACCTTTCTGCATAGGGTTAAATTTATTGGTCGGTGACTCCTGGTGCGGATTCTCCCGCGTCCCGGTAAAATAGTAGAAGAAGTAGTACAGTGCTTGTTTTACTGCGCCACTCTTCAGATCTTCACCGGTAGGCAGGTAGAGTTTAAAAAGCATTCTGGCAATTACACCGTAGTAAAACAGCCAAAGTACAAAAGAGACTGTAACCACAATACCTGCAGTGTGGTGCAAACTTACCGCCGCTCGGTAGGTACCAAAGATATTGATATAGTCAGGGAAGCGGATCTGCGCCCCTGAGGTGATCAGAGTGACAAAACCCAGCGCATTCAACCAGTGCCAGATTCGAACTGGCGTCGGGGTTAAATATATCCGTTCTTGCGTGGCCATAATATTAGTGATCCTTTCTGCGATTTTTACGGGTCAGGAAACGCAACGTTCCGTGCCCTACCGGCATTGCAAACCCGCCCAGTATAATCAAAAACCCAACTATATTCAGGGCGCTGCTCCTGGTGGCTCCCACCATATAGAAGTCCGGCGTGCCAAACAGAGCATCGAGGGTGGCACCTTGTGCCAACGGCAACCGCCTGTAAGTGCCATCTGCCTGTGGCAGTGCCAGGTAGGATTCCTGCATATTTTCGGGGCCAGCGGCGTGACAGTAAGTACAATCCCAGCGATTGTCAAAGGTAGTGAAGTCGTGCGCCACATCCTCAGGAGTCATCATGGCCCACAAACGCATGCCGTGCTGTGCATTGTTGGCGTAAAACGCATTGAGTTCATTGATGGAAATAATACCATCTCCATCCAGATCAATAATAGAGGCGATGTCCTCTGAACCTGTCTGCTGCTGCAGGGCAGAATAGCTAGCCAGTTCGTAATCTGTGTACGGACGATCACGATGGCGCAGGTAAAGGGTAATGGAAAAAGCATCTGATGAGCTGTGGCAGGTTATACAGGGAACCGCATCGAGATGAACTCCGGTTTCAGGCAACCAGCGTGAGTGTACCGCTTCCATATCATTCATATCATGGCACATGTCGCATGCATCATTCATCTGCCTTCCAGACAGATTGACCGGAGCATACGCTTCATGCGGGTTATGACAGTCTACACAGCTAGCTTTGTCTGCATGAATACTTGTGTCATAGGTCTTGTGAATGGAAGCATGGCAATCGTCACACGAAGAGCTAGCGTCCACCGTCTCGGCGTCAAACGGATGCTCTTCCGTTACCGCATGACACGCATCACACCCCATGTCAGCATGCGCCGTCGCCATAAATTTTACCTCATCGACATGGTTCATGTCGCCCACTTCATCCGCATAGTTGTGACATCCCAGGCAGTCAGCAGTTTCCATAGCCCACAGGCCGGTTACGCTCCACGCCGTAAGAAGCATCACAACTGCACTACATAACATAATCCGTTTCATCTTCGTACCGCAGCTCCTTCCTTCATACCATATAATTCTATGCATCCATTAAATGCAGCCGACGATCTCGTTCTGCCGACTCCCCCAATATTCCATGACCATGTTTACCTATACCGCACTTAAAACTCTTTGTACAAAACTATGCATACTGTTAAGAAGAAGGCAATCTTGTCAACCTTATAGCTAGGTCAATGCGGTTAAACCTCCCCTTAAGCGAAAGTAGGCTGGGCATTACAGGTGTCGGTGCCTAGAAACAGCCTCCACCGCACCATGATTTCGACGCAAAAGGATGCGAATTAACCCTTCAACTCAAGCTCATGCAACCAGATTTCAGCGCCTTGAACTCCACCGCTGAACCACAGCGGACCCATATTACACTGTACAGTCACAGTTTAAGAGTGTATAAATTTCACATACATTAAATTCGCACCTTGGACCGCATGAAAAAGCCCTGAGCAATGCCCACTGCGATAGTCAATAATTTTCTGAGAAAACATAAAAAACCCTGCATATAATACGAGGACTGCTAAATGCCACAATCACGCATCTTGGTCGTTGATGATGAAGCCGTAATCCGAGAGGCTTTGCGCCGCATCCTTGAAAGCGATGGCCACGAAGCTATTTGCGTAAACAGCGGACACGCTGCGCTGGAAAAGGTTCAGGAGCAAACCTTCAACCTAGTAATAACCGACCTTAAAATGCCAGGGATGAACGGCATCGAGGTACTGAAAGCGATAAAAATTCTCCAGCCCAAGGTGCCCATAATTATCATCACCGGTTACGCCACCGTAGAAACAGCGGTAGACGCCATAAAACAGGGCGCATTCGACTACCTATCCAAACCGTTTACCCCCAAACAGGTTAAGGAACTAGCCCAAAGAGCGCTGGATCACTCTAAAATCTCCGAGCCTGCAGAAGAGGCAGAGGAGGGAAAGCTCACGGGCTTTGAACGCTTCATCGGCAACAGTGTCGCCATGCAGCGGGTGTATAACCGCATAAGTCAGGTTGCGCCTACCGACAGTACCGTCATGATAAGTGGTGAAAGTGGCACTGGTAAAGAGCTGGTTGCACGCGCCATCCATGAGCATAGCCCGCGCAGAGACAAGCCATTTGTCGCCGTAGACTGCACCGCTCTTGCTGAGAGTCTGCTTGAAAGTGAGCTTTTTGGCCACGAAAAGGGTTCATTTACCGGCGCAATGCGCACTAAAGTGGGATTATTTAAGATTGCAGATGCTGGGACTCTATTCCTAGATGAAATCTCCAATATCAGTCTTACGACTCAAGCAAAATTGCTGCGCGTTATTCAGGAACGTGAAGTCACTCCTATCGGGGGGACTAAACCAGTTCCGATAGATATCCGCCTCATCTCGGCATCCAACAAGAACCTACGCGAGCTCGTCGATAAAGGTGAATTCAGGGAAGACCTGTATTTTCGCCTCAACATCATCCCCATCGATCTCCCTCCCTTGCGTGAACGCAAGGGGGATCTCCCTCTGCTGGTAGGCTATTTTCTGCGTAAATTTGCCCGTGAAATTGGCAAAGAGCTGATAGGAGTGAGCCCAGCAGCTATGGCTTTACTCGAACAGCACGATTTCCCCGGGAATGTACGCGAGTTAGAGCACATGCTTGAACGCGCTGTGGTGCTATCTGACACCGATATGATTATGCCAGCAGATCTGGGTGTGGTCGATGATGAGCTTTCTGAAAACATAAAGCTTGGCCAATACGCCCCACAGACCGCCGAAGAGCTTAAGGAGATCAAGCGTCGCCTGCGTGAAGAAGCTGTACTCCCGGCTGAGCGTATTTTCATTTTAGAGGCACTCAAACGCAACGACTGGAATATCACCAGATCGGCAGAAGAAGTGGGAATGCAACGCCCTAATTTTCAGGCAATGATGAAAAAGCTGGGCATTTCCGCGCGGGATAACAAAATCAATACCTAAACGCTACCTCGCTCCACTCCCCCCGCTTTTAAGCCAGCAAATCTCCCATGAGCAGACTAACCAGAAAACGGGTCCCCGCCCCTTCAGTACTTTCTACCTCTATGGTGCCACCATGATTTTTAATTATTCCATATGAGACCGAAAGACCAAGGCCGGTACCCTGCTGATCCTTGGTTGAAAAGAATGGATCGAATATCCTGGCTAAGTTTTCCACAGAGATACCATTGCCGCTGTCGGAAATAGCAATCATCATCTTATCGCTATCCTGCCAAGTGTCTATGCTGAGCGACCCTCCTCCTGGCATGGCATGCGCGGCATTAAGAAATAAATTCATGAACACCTGCTCCAACTGATTGGGGTCTACTTCGATCTGCGGCATATCTGCAGCGTAATTGCGATGGATGAGGATATCCTGAAAGATTGATTGATGCTCCAGCAGGGCAAGAGTTCTTTCCAGCAAAGCCTCTATTGCAGTAAGTTTTTTAGTCGGGATCGATTCCCGCCCGAAATCAAGCAATCCTCGGACAATCTCGGCGCAGCGCTGGGTTTCATGCGTTATGGTGCGCAGATCTTCGCGCAGGTCTTCAGCAATGTCCTCGCGCTCTTCCGCCATTAAGGAATAGGTCAGAATTCCAGTGAGAGGATTGTTGATCTCATGCGCGATTCCGGCAACCAGCTTCCCCAATGATGCCAGACGATCCGAGCGTGCCAGATTGGCCTGCATATCCTGGATATAGCGCGTCCTTTCCTGCACCTTGTCTTCGAGGGTGTTGGCCCAAGCCTGAACTTCCTGCCGCGACAGGCGCAGGCTCGCGGTCATCTCGTTTGCCCCAGCGGCCAGCTCTCCGAGCTCATCGTGCGATTTTATCTCAATATGTCCGCTCAGATCCCCTGCTGATATTTTGCGCTGATGTTCAAGAATGCGCCGCACCGGTGCAATAATAAAACGTTTGGTCAACACCAGCAGTTCCATAAACAGCAGAATCAGCAATACGCACACCAACACGATAAAAAAGTTACGGAAGGTGTCCACCTGGTGCATCCGCTTTTTTAGCGATATCTGCACATCGAGAATCCCCAGCAGTTTCTTGTCTGGCGGATGGAAGTGGCATGCGGCGGTAAAACAGGACGGATCGTTGTAAATTGGCTTTGTGACCCCTAAAAACATTTCGCCGTTGTCATCCTTAAAGGTCCGGCCACGCGCAGCGGATGGGAGCTCCACCAAGGGTGCCCCCTTGCTCAAATGACAACCACTACACCCCTCGGCGCTCAGTGCCAAGGTCTGTCCGTTCTCCTCTTCATCCGTTGAAAAATTTATCACTCCATCTTTATTGAAGAGGCGAATCCGCCTGATCCCCTCCATGGTTGCAAGTTCATCGATCATCCGGTGCAGCATTACATGATCGTCATTCAGCATCAGATAAAAGTTGGCCCTAGTGATGGCCTCGCTGAGATAATCCGCGTCATGCAGCGAGTTTTCCAAGGTCAATTGGCGCTGTAAGCGGACATTTATGACCACAAAAATGAATGATGCCACCAGAAACCCGGCCCCAATTACGCCCATGAATTTAAACAGCAGGGAAAATTTCACGCTTTTCATGTCAGACCTCTTGAGTACACGGGAAACAAGGTTGCCATCGTCTCAATTGCGTCCAGCATGACGGGCAATCAGCACTCCGGATGCGACGACACACAACCCCACACACACAAACAGGTAACCTAAAGAACGCGCTTCTCCAAGCCCTGCCATATCGGTCTGTGCACCAAACGCTATGAGATACACCCCGAACAATGCAGCTATGCCGCCGCCGAGGTTAAACAGAAGGGCAAGATATGCCAGCAACATTCCAAATTTTTGCATCGTAGCTCCGAACGCAGAAAGGGCCACCCAAAGTGGAGGCCCTTTCCTTATAGCATATCTTACCAGTTTTTATTAACGCCCTTATCCACCAAGGAACGAGATAACAATTAAAAAGAAGAGGGTCACTCCAATGGCTACTGCAATGAAACCAAAGGTTCGCAGAGCAACGTTATATACAGGGCTGGATTGTTTCGGTTTCAGGAACTGCTCTGTAATCCCCTGCTCCTCATAACGCCGCCACTGATCTCCACGTTCTTCAAGGAATTCTTCCTTATGCAATTCGCCGTTAAAAACCACAAAGTCCATAGGGAATTTTTCCGGACGTAAGTGGGTATTGAAGAAGTGAACCGAGAAGATAAATCCAGTCGCAAGCAACGCTTCATCCGAGTGCACAATGGTGGCTACGTTGAACACCCAGCCAGGGAGGAAGGTGCCGAAGAACGCAGGGAACCACAGCATGAGCCCTGATCCACCGATAGCAAACATACCCCAGAATACCGCGATAAAGTCAAATTTCTCCCAGTAGGTCCAGCGTTCAAACGTGGGCTTGGGCCCCTTGCCGAGGAACCAGCGTACCATCCCAGTAACATCTCGCACATCGCGAAATGTCGGCATCAATGAATCTGGCCCGAACAGGCGCTGCAGCCACATCCCAGGAAGATCTTTTCGGATGAAGAGGAAGTGGAAACTCATCACCAGCGCCATAGCAAAGTACACAAAGGTTATGACCGCACCCACGCGATGCAGATACGCGGCATTTGCGGTACCACCGAAGAAATCAATCATCACCTTTGCCCACGGCTGGCTATAAAACTTGAGCGGAAGTCCGGTAACTGACAGTAGCAAAAAGCTGATAATGACCAGCAGATGCATGAAGATATGCCGCCGCTCAAAACGCCGATAAAGCGTATGCCCATCGGGTATATGGATATGTGCTTCTCCGCTGGCAAGGGCAGCCTTTTTCTCTTTATTCTCCCTGATACCGCGAATCATCCACATGATGGAGTGGAGCCAGAACACCGAGAAGGTGCCGACTAGCAGCGTAGTCATCGCCCAGAAAGTGATAACCAGAACAGGATAACGTCCAAAATCGGAATGATTAGCGTGAGAGTAGAACATGCTAAAGAGCGAGGTAGAGCCCTCATGGCACGCGCCGCAGGTCTGATCTCGGTTGTTTATGTTGATGGTTGAAGCCGGATTTTCTTCCGCCAGCACGGCGTGGCTGCCATGACAGTCAGAGCAGGTAGCAGTAAGTTCCGGGTATCCAAGATGGTAGCTTTTACCGTGGTAGCTATCCAGATAAGTGGATACGATATCGGTGCGAATGGAGTTGCGCTCCATTTTCTCCGTATCAGCATGACATGCAATACACACATCGGCGCGGAAGCTTCTGGCTAACTTGGTATCAGCGTCAGACAGAGCGATCACATTGTGCGCGCCGTGGCAGTCGATACAGGAAGCACTATCCTGATTTCCAGATGCAACCGCCTGGCCATGCACAGACATTTTGTATGCTTGCGCATCGTGACAGACAGCGCAGGCAGCTACGGTATCCTGTTTCGCTCCTGAAGCACTTTGCAGGGTGTGGATAGAATAGTGGCACGCTACGCACTCCAAGCCCATCTGTGCGTGTACGCTGGTATCATGCTGCTCGGCGATATCAGCATGGCAGGAGGCACAGTCCACCGTGGCCGGCATCTCCTCGAGTTCCATGTGGGCGCTGACATCTTCAAGCACGTGGCACGCGATACATTCAATGCCACTACGCCCATGCGCAGACTCCATAAATTGGTGCGAATCTACCGCGCTTTCATGGCACATCAGGCAAGTCTGCGTATCCGCCATCCCTGCCTGGACTCCGCCCAACATCATAATGGCAGCGATGGCAAGCACCGTCAACCTCAAGGAAACTCCTCTCTTCATGCACAGACTCCTTTGTTCTTAAATGCTATTGCGCGTTGACACGCCTTCAATGCAACCCCTATCAACCAGGCCACCATCCGTTAACATTAGCGAATGTAGCCTACGCTGTTGCCCTAGTGTATGTTTTTTTTATACAGATGGCTTAGTATCACAGCAGCAAAGTCCAAGTCAAACCCAAACAGATCAAGGCTGCTGGTAAAAGGTTATCTTTCAATCCCTCTGGCTTGTACCCGCTTACGCACTAACCCCTACTCACCTTATGTACTTACATCACCCGAGCCACACACCTTCACATTGGCATATCTGCTAGAGATTCTACCTTCAAGGTAAAACTACGCAATGTGCTGCAGCGCATGACCTTGCCACACCAGCGGCGCAGCGCCTCATCGTCTATAAACTGGACAACATTCTTCAGTTTGGCCAACACCTGTTGATCACCCCTGTATACCTGCCCGTAGGCCTCAAGTAGACGCAACAGGTAATCACGCAACTGAGTACGGCGCTGAACTGCAGCGCTTGCTTCATCCTGACCCTCGTCCAGCCCCCCTGCTTGTTGGTAGCGGATGCGTTTAAACAACCAGGGATCGGAAACAGCTCCGCGCCCTAGCATTAGGCCAGTCGCATTTGTCATCTTCAGGAGGGCACTCCCCCGGTCGGCGCTAGTTATGTCTCCGTTGGCCACCACAGGTACAGATGTGGCGGCAACCACGCGCTGGGTCAAGGCATGATCCGCCATCCCAGAATATTTCTGCTCACCGGTCCGTGGGTGAAGGACAATAAAATCCACCCCGCACTCCTCAAACATCGGCAGCAGCTCCATTATCTGGTCGTGGCGGTCGTAGCCCGAGCGCACCTTGACCGAGAAACTGCCGCGGACAACCCGACGCATGGCCTTCAGACAAGCTTCCACCTGGCGTACATCGCGCAACATACCGCCTCCGGTATTTCCCTGGGTCATCCTACCGTAAGGACACCCTAGGTTGAGGTTTAGGTGTTGGATACCGTTGTCCTGCAAAATAGAAGCGCCATCGGCGAGAGCTTGCGCATTGTTGCCAACCAACTGCACAACCAATGGAGCCGCCAGGCGATGTGCGCTCACTTCTTCCAGATCACGCCGCGCCAATCTGTGTTTCGATGCGCTGCTGACCGACACAAATTCGGTAAAGAGCACATCTGGCGCCCCCAGCTCCATTTGAACACAGCGCATTGACGCATTGGTAAGTCCCTGCAAAGGGGCAAGCATAAGTGGCTCAGGGATATTTCCCCATGGCAGTTGCATATAATTTAAACTTATCTTTCGCAGTCGGAGTTAAATTTGGGGTATTTGAAATATTAAGAAACGTGCTTTAGCGTTCAGACCTACTCGTTATAACCTTGTTTCCCATCGCAGCTAAGGCACAAAAGAAAACGAAACTTACTGCAATCACACAGCTATTGCAAGTGTATGCATTACAAGCTATGCCAATGGTGGTTAAGCACTATACGCTAATGTCCACCAAAATGCTCACTTTATTCAAACACCGTTTGATGTAAATGCGCAATGCAGAACAGCTACCTACAAACCGCATGCTTACCTACCACGGAAATGTTTTCAAAATCTCCCTTTTGTGGCAACATATGCGTGCATAATAATTGGTAAGTTCGCGGTACAATCCTATGCGGGAACAAACAACGGATATACAACGAAGCCAACAACCCAAAAAAGAAAACATATTCTCGCAGCTACCCCCTCCATTTTCAGCGCACGCAAAACAGAATGGGACAAAATGGCAGAGACTTTTTTATTCAATGAAGATATTGGTGCGCAACTTGTAAAGATGCTGCTTGCATTTTTTGCCGGCGGCCTTATCGGTGTTGAGCGAGAAAAACATGGGCGCCCTGCGGGGCTACGCACCCACGTTTTGGTAAGTACCGGTGCCTGCCTAATGATGATTGTCTCGGAAAGTATATTTATTCGCTACGGTCACTTAAGTGCTACTGGGATTGCACGGATAGATCCCGGCAGGATAGGGGCTCAAATCGTAACGGGTATCGGATTTCTCGGAGCAGGGGTTATTCTCAAAGAAGGGATAAATGTACGCGGACTTACCACGGCAGCCTGCCTGTGGTATGTAGCAGGTGTCGGCATGGCCTTTGGTTTCGGACTAGTTGGTATCGGTATCTGCAGTACCGCACTGGCGTTCCTCGCTCTTTTCGGGTTGAAATATTTTGACCCTGTCTTTCGCAAGGATAGGTTTCTACGCTTGTCTGTGGTGTGTGCAGCAGAGGTAGATATCTTTGAAGATTTAAAAACCATCTTTCAACGCTATGCACTACGAACTACCAACGTTGAGCAAGAACTTGACCTCGAAAATCAGCGCAGGCAGTACGATTTCATCATTACCCACAGTCAAAAGCCCATGGGAAGAACCCTGATTGCAGAAATTTCAAAAATTAATGGGATAACTAAGGTGCGCTACAAATAAAAAAAGACCGCCTCCTGCCTCAGCGGGAGCGGCCTTTTTTAGCATTACTTATACTTGTTTGGTCTATTCAGTATCTAACCTGTTTCCGTCTCTAGCCTGCGGGCTACGTAGGCGGAAATCAAACTTAGTAAAGTCGCCATAGCGCCCCTTGGCGTACGCCGTCAAGACCCAATCGAGCCCCTTATTCATGGAACTAAAGGTCTTTTGTGGCGTCACGACCGCAGCAGAACGTTTTAGCCCCGGAGCCAGGTTGGCGACTACACCTTCAACGTTGCGTTCCACAGTCCCTATCATCAGTCCGGGACTATCCTCGCAGTACACTTCGTAGGTTGAAGCATCCCCACCAACGCTGTAATACAGTGTCATAAACTTAAACATGCGCTCCTGCTGGAGTTTGCGCATCGCCATGTCCATACGCGCACGTGGGACATCTTCTGCAGCAAGTTGTACATTCTGGGCAAGCCCGACGCTAGTTTTTTTAGCCGTGAGCAGCGCCTGACGATACCAGTGCATGGCCTTCTCAAGTTCGATAGCCACACCCTTGCCTTGCATATAGTAGTCCCCTAGCAGCAAGGCTGGTTGCATATCTTTGTGTTGAGCCGCCGCCTGCTCTAACCAAGTACGCGCCTCGACGTAAGCGCTGCGGTTATGGTAAAGCATCCCCAAATGCTGCATAGCAGGAAAGTAACTCTGTCGCGCGGCGAGAGTAAAGTACTCCAACGCCAATTGCGGCGCATCTTGAGCCTCGAGTATTCCGGCCTCCAGTAGCAAACCGAGATTATGTTGCACTTTTGGCTCTACCCCTTCCCTAGTGGCGAGGGTCGCGTGGGCTTTGTTAAAAAACTGCCTTGCTGCTGCAGTGTTGGTAACCAGGCTGGTTGCAAGACACGCGTAGGCACGCTCGTCAACCGGAGTGTACCCTTGAGGCAGTTGCCCCACATAGCATTCCGCTAGGAGCAGTTGCGCCCCCACCTGTTGCCTTGATGCAGCAAGACGCAAGAAGTCCAGTCCCGACTCGCGCAGCTCTTCCTTCTCCTTGCACACAAATGCCCGGCCACGTTCATAGTAGTCGTCTGTGTCGCAATGCCAGCATATTTTGTAGCTGTAATTGTACAAGACCGCCAACCCCGCAATGGTGACACACACCAGCAAGAGGAAGATATTCACCAGAAGCTTTTTTTTCGCTGTCATATAATCACCTTAGCTTTCTGTTAATATCCGGGCAGCAAGTTGTGCGCATTACCATGGCAGTCTGCGCAGCCGCTGAACTCTTCGAGCATCTCTGAAGTATGTGGAGTATTATGGCACTCCTGACACGTGGGCACTTTACCGTGGGTACCAGCATGGCAAAACGTGCAGTTCAGCATGGAGTGAGCCAGATGCCCAGCGCCGAGGTCTTGCGCCTGGGTGCTGTGACAGTAACTGCAACCCTCATTTTCAATATGGGTTCCGTAATTGAGCCCACTGACATCATGCACCGGATGACAGCTGGTACATGCGGCGTTGCTCTTGAATGGATTGTGTGGCTCCACATGACATTCGGTGCAATCCGGCACATAACCGTGCGCGCCAGCATGACAGCCAACACACCCCATATCCGTATGTGCACTGGGATTGTTTAGCTGGGCAGTCTGCGATTGATGACACTGGCTGCAATAGGGCTCAAGCTCAGCAGAACTTAGACTTGTTGCGGGAGCGTGGGAGTTTGTATGGCACACAAGACAGGTGCCCATAGGGTCCTGTTCTCCGTGGGGCGTACCGTGACATTCTTGACACCCAGGCACACGCTCCTCCCAGGTCAAGGAACGCCTGAAGTTATGGAAGGTTGCATGGCACTCACGGCATCCCATTTGATGTGCTCCGCCACGCTCTTTAAGGTCTGCATATACCGGTACATGGCACTGCGCACATTCTACATCCGTTAGCGGAGGTATCTCCTGGGTGTAGATATCCGCAAACGCCGGGATACTCACGCTCAGCAATATTGCCGCACAGACAAACGCCGCACCTGCTTTAAGCGTACCTTTTTTAAACTTGTACCTGAAATTCATTGTATGCCTCATAAGGACTCATAAGGAAATTATCGCCTACTTGCGCAAATCATGCCCACCACGGTGGCACTTGGCGCAATCACTGAACTGACGGTGCATAGCAGCATCGTGAGGTTGACCGTGACAGCTCTGACATTCCAATATCACCTTGTGGGTGCGGCGGTGGCAGAACACACACGACAGCGCGCCATGCTTAGTAGAGCTCCCTTCAATCAGGGTGTAAGCTTCGGCATGACAACTGCCACACAATTCAGGCTCTACCTTCCCTTTTTTATACTGGACATAGCTAGGACTGTGGGGCTGATGGCACTGGAAGCATTGCGCATAGGTCATTGAGTCTGAATGCCCAGAGTGACAATCGAGGCAACTGGATGCGCTGCCGTGTTCGGCATGGCATTCCGTGCAATCCATCTCGGCATGCATACTCGGATGTTGCTCCATCTCCTTACCAGGTCCAGCATGGCACGATAGGCACACCGGTTTTACTGGGGAAACAGCGTCCAAACGAATCTCCATCGGGGCATGGGGGTCATGACAGGCGGCACAATTGTCTACGCGGTAGTGAGCAGATTTCTTCGGCGCATGGCACTCTGCACACAGAGGGATTACTCCCGTTTTAGCAGGGGGGTGATCAGCATGACAGGCGCTGCAAGTAACTTTTTTAGCATGCGCCCCTCCGACACGGGCTAGGTTCTCCACTTCTGTTGCATGACAGGCTGCACACTGCTGCACAGGGGTCTTCTTGCTCCAGCGATAATCGGTCGGCTGATGTGGTGCATGACAGCCGATACAATCGGTGTAACCCATGGTGTCTGCATGCGGTTCATGACATTGCATGCACTGCATAAAATCACCCTCGGCAAGCCCGTGGCGCACGTGGCAGTCGGTACAGGCCATATCGGCATGCATGCTCGGCATTTCTTTTAGCTCCACATCCACACCATGATGACAGGTAAAACACACAGCAGGCACATCTGCATTTACCTTTGCCAGATCACCAACCCCCGGGGCATGCGTCACATGACAACGTGCGCACCCTTCCAGTGCATAGTGTTCATGTTCGGCGGGGACATGGCAGTCCGCACATGCGGGGATAATCGCCTCTGCCGCGGGAGGGTGCCCTATGTGGCAATCAAAACATCCTAACGCAGTACGATGCCCGCCGCCGTGCTCCGCAATCTGCACTGAAGGTTCGACGTGGCACTTAATGCAGTCCGCATCAAGCAAAGGCTTTTCCACCACTTCTGCCAGCGCTGATCCCGCACTCAACAGCAGCACAACAACCAGGGGCACGCAAATACACAAGCCCACGTAAGTGCTTATATCTACGCACATTCTGGTCAAATTTTTATGCACAGGCACATTGTTTATCATGACAGCTCTCATGCTAGGGTCTTCGTGGCAGCTTTATTGCTTACTAGCGACGGTGTTCGCGGTGGCAGCGCTCAGATCAACCTGCGCCCACCTCCCCCGAATCACACCAAATTCATCCTGGAATAGTCCAGAACTGGGACGGCTGCGGCACCACAAAACAAATACCGCAGCCGCCGATCCAACTACTTACTTATTTGCAGCTAAGCACTTCTCTTTATTCCGCCAAAGCATGCGGATTAACATGACATTCTACGCAGTTGGGGAACTTGATATGCATAGCCTTGCCATGGGGCGCCGCACCATGACAATCAGCGCAGGCAGTAACGTTCTTATGCTCGCCCATATGGCAGTAAGCGCAGGTGAGCTCAGAGTGTTTTTTACTTGATGCCTTGAGATCAGTGGCTACCGCACCATGACATGAAGCACATAGGACTGAGGGTAGGCTATCAGCATAGGTGACCTCAACCGGACTGTGTGCTTTATGGCATTTGGTACAGTCCGCAACTACCATCTCAGCAGAGTGACCTGAGTGACAATCGAGACAATTCAGGAACTGCCCTGCGCCTAAACCGTGCCCAGAGTGGCATGCGCTACAATCAAGTTCGGCGTGCATGCTTGGATGTTCCTGCATCTCTTTACCTTGAGCCGGATGACAGCTCAGACATGCGGGCTTCACCTTGCCTAGGGTTGAGAAATCTATCACAAGAGGGTGGTGTGGATGATGGCATCCAGCACAATTTTCCAGGGTATAGTGCTCGCTGTCTGCGGGGGCATGACACAATGCGCAGGCTGGAATCACATTTTCACCCAAGGGGGGGTGCTCAAAGTGACAATCTTGGCAACCCATGAGCGCATGAGCTGCACCGTGGGCATCGACATCCTTTACTGCATTGATATGACATTTGACACAGTCATCATTGGAGAGCATCCCCATATCCACGGCACTGGCATAAGTACCCATCGCCAGTACTAGGAAAAAACAGACGCAGACGTACCGAAAACATTTCATAGTTACAAACCTCCTCAAAACTTTAAAATTAAAAACGCACCCAGACCTGACAATCGGGCTGCGCGGCAAAATCACCTACACCTCTTTAGGCTCGGCACTTCCCCGAAACCTTGCGTAGGCATACTCCTACGAGACACCAAAGAGGACATATCAGATCTGCAAATCTACAGATGTGGCAGTACCATACCGTGAATATTGCGGCTATTGCCATAGTTACACGGGTATCCGTGTCCTCTCTTTAGCTGTGACATGTAAACAGAATCTGCTGCTGAGGTCAAGATTTCACTGCGGTAAAACTGCGTTTCAGTGCAACAGTGGCGCAGAAGCTCGCAGCCATTTAATATCACTAAAGAGCTCAAGTTTAGCTTAAGCGATAAAGCCTCAATGATTTTCTCTTGGCTCTGCTTACTTTCTCCAACTTAAATTTAAATTGAAAAAAAGGACGTGCCGTTACTTTTGCGCCTTCATATAACCGACTCCAGCCCGAGTGCACAAACCTTAGGATCTATTTCAGGCACGGTCTGGCTCGTTTGCATATCGACAAGGCATATAAAAAACGCTAGCATTGCTTTTTAGTACAACTACTTTGGCCACGTTATACACGCGAAGGTCGCCATTTAATCCACTCGGCATTGAGCAAACCAACTCCCACATACTACTTGATGGATGTACTCGCCGCTAGTAATGCAGCCACATGAATACCTAAAAACAGCAGGAGAACTGCCATGATCAATCCAAATTGGAAGACTGAAACCTTAGTCATACAGGGGGGGTATCGCCCCAAAGCTACCGAACCGCGCATAGTTCCCATCACCCAGAGCACTACGTATAAATATGAAAAAGCTGACCATATTGCGAGTCTGTTCGATCTAGACTGTGCCGACCACATGTACACTCGTATAAGCAATCCAACCTGGGCTGCGTTTGAAGCAAAAATGGCTCAACTCGAAGGGGGTGTCGGAGCGCTGGCAACATCTTCGGGGCAGGCGGCGATAGCTATGGCTATCCTGAACATCTGCAGCAGCGGCCAGCACATTGTCAGTGCCAGCACCCTCTATGGAGGAACCCATGCCCTGTTTCACAACACCTTTTCCAAGATGGGGATAGGTTTCACCAGTGTTGATCCCGACGCCAGCATTGAAGAGATTAAAGCCAAGTTCACTCCAGAAACGCGCCTCCTGTATGCCGAGTCCATCGGGAATCCTGGACTCAACGTCCTCGATTTTGAGAAGTTTGCCACGGTGGCCAGACAAATGCAGGTTCCCCTGATTATCGACAATACCTTTCCCACTCCATACCTGTGCAACCCGCTGACATTGGGCGCCAACATCGTGGTGCATTCCGCAACTAAATACATTGATGGCCATGCCACCAGCGTCGGCGGAGTAATCATCGATGGCGGAACATTCGAATGGAGCGCAGATAAATACCCTGAAATGACCGAACCAGACCCTAGCTACCACGGCCTGCGTTTTACGGAAAAATTCGGTGCGACGGCTTATATTGTCAAGGCTAGGGTTCAATTACTGCGTGATCTGGGGATGTGTCTGGGCCCAATGAACGCCTTTATGTTCAATCATGGTCTCGAAACTCTGCACGTACGCATGGAGCGACACTGCTCCAACGCCCTACAGATAGCTAAGTTTCTGGAACAGCACCCCAAAGTGAGCTGGGTTTCATACCCTGGCTTACAATCACACCCGAGCTACCCTCTGAGCTGCAAATATCTTCCCAAAGGAGGAGGTGGGGTGCTGACCTTTGGAATCAAAGGGGGAATTGATGCTGGACGCCGCTTTATGGAAGCAACGCAATTGATTGCCATGGTTGTACATGTAGGCGATGTGCGCAGTTGCGTACTCCATCCTGCCAGCACAACCCACCGCCAACTCAGCCCTGAAGAACAGTTGGCCTCCGGCGTCTTGCCCGACCTTATCCGCCTGTCGGTGGGGATCGAACACATAGATGATATCATTGCGGACATAGAGCAGGCGTTGGCTAAAAGCTGAACCCCCTTGCCTAAAACTGGGCAGAAAAAGTCCCTGAATTTATGACAGACAGAAGCGGAGAAATGTTTTATAGTGCCACTGCAAAGAACGCAACACGGCAGAGCCTTGCCCGCTAGGTTGCGATAGGTGCAGGGCGGTTTCGGTTAAAGCTCAGATACAAAACAAAGACTTCAACCTGAAATATTCAGGATGCGTATTTTCAAACATACAAACGTTAATGAATGTTGCATTTAAGTACAGGCAGGAGAGCATTGTGTCGGAAGAAAAGCACCAGAGCAAACCGCAGGGAGCAGCAGAATCGGAAAACAAATCCAGCAATAAAAATTCCTCCTCCCTGAAGGGGATTGCTACCCTGTTTGAACGCGAAGAACTTAAAGACCTCTTCATCAAATACCTTATTCTTATCGGGGTTATTGAAGGTTTTATCTTTTTTGTCAGCTTCATAAGCCAGTTAGGCCCAGAAAACGTCCCCTTCCCATGGAAGTCATTTTTCTTTGCCGCCTTCATCGTCCCGCTTACGATAACCTTCCTGCTGGGGATAATTATCCTAGGCTTTGATCGCTATTTGTACGGGCATCACCCAGACTCCGGCAAGGATGAAGGTAGCCGCAACCTTTCTACCGCCGAACAACAGAGCCGAATCCAGAAATTTCACGCGGTGATCTATGTCATACGCCAGATCCCCTTTTTACTCGGGTTGTTGCTGCTGGTCGTTCTGGCAGCTGTGGGCTACAAGCTCGACACCATCATGGCGGTGATTGGTCACATAGGGGAGGAGACCATATTTTATGTGTCGATAGCTCTGGCTGTGGTGCTTGGGGCGGCACTTATTTTAGGCACAATCTGGATGTTTATGAGCTACAACCTACGCAAAAAAAATATGGAATATCAGTATCAGTACAAAAAAGATGTGGTGGAACAGACTGGAATGATCATCCTGGATGATGAACGGATAATGGACAACAAGGGCAAACTGCTGACGGGCAATCGCCAGCGCCAGTTGTCGCATCAAAGCTCCGCAGATGATGATGACACTATCCTTATCGATAACCACGAGCAATGAAGCCGCTAGAGGGCTACCTACAGAAGACCCCAAAGCGCGCACTTTGTCCCACACGTTGATGTAGCCTTAACTTTAACGCTCACGAGAGAAACCAACCATGCATGTGAAGTCCGCCGAATTCATTACAAGCGCTACGGCTCCAGCGCACTACCCCGAAGCGCTCATGCCGGAAATAGCCTTCGCCGGACGCAGTAATGTGGGGAAGAGCTCGTTGCTCAACGTTTTGCTTCAGCGCAAAAACCTAGTAAGAACATCCTCTACCCCAGGGCGCACGCAACTCCTCAATTTTTTCTGCGTCAACTCCTGCATCAGCATGGTCGACCTACCCGGCTACGGTTTTGCCAAAGTTCCGCTTGCGGTAAAAAAACAGTGGGGTCCCATGGTGCTCAGCTATTTACAGGGTCGCCCTACCCTGTGTGCGGTAGTTATGCTGTTTGATATTCGCCGCACTCCGCGCGCTGAAGATCTGCAACTTCTGGACTGGCTTGAAGAAGGCAACATCATGACTATTCCAGTTATTACCAAAGCGGATAAGGTGAAGCGCAGCCAACATAAAGAAAGTATTGCAGCCATAGCCGAAGCAACCGGGCTTCCCACTGCTGCATTTACCCTATTCTCGGCACTGAAGCGCAGTGGCGCAGCGGAAGTATGGGAGCTGATTGAAACCGCTATAACGGATAAAGGAATGGCGCTTGAAGCCCATCCAAGCGATAGTGCCACAGCAAAACCTGAATGACCATCAACACTGAAAAAAGGACAAACAACATGGGAACCATCCACGTAGTAGGTGCGGGCATTGAGGGGCAGGAAGGCTTCAGCCAGCGAGCTCTGCAGTTAGTAGAACAAGCTGGCGTCATTATCGGCACCGCGAAACAGTTGGCCCGCTTCAGTCATCTACAGGGGAAAAAGCTGCTACTGGGCAATGAAAGTGACTTATGCGACCTCCTGCGCAGCGTAGCGCAAGAAGACGTAGTTGTCCTAACCTCAGGTGACCCACTATTTTTTAGCATCGGGCGGGAACTGCTGCGTAATATCCCCGAGGAAAATCTCGAATTTGTTCCCAATGTCACCTCTGCACAATTCGCCTTTGCGCGCATAAAGCAACCCTGGGACGACGCCGTCTTCATCTCTGCCGAAGGGTTACCGCTGCGAATGGTGGTAAACCGAATCATCGCCAACGATAAGGTTGCGGTGTTGACCCACGACAGTTGCCCTGCCAGCGCTATCGCCGAAGAGATGCTCCATCGTGGGCGCGAAGGTTACAGCGTGTACGTATGTGAAAACCTAGGTGGAAAAGATGAGCGCATTGAAGAGACAACCATCAAAGCGTTGTACAAGATGGATATATCACCTTTAAACGTGCTTATTTTTATCAAACGTTTTGACAAGAAAGCTGATCAATATCGGCCAACCCTTGGGATCGGTGACTCGCAATTTCAGGGGTTGAAAAAACAGATCACTCCCGAGGAGGTGCGGGTTATCGCCTTGGCTAAGCTCCAATTACGCCACGATATGACGCTGTGGGATATTGGGGCTGGGAGCGGGTCCCTCTGCATCGAAGCAGACTACCTCCTCCCCCACGGACGTATATACGCAGTGGAGCGCAACAACGAATACCTCGGATACCTGCGCCACAATCTGAATAAGTTTTCTACGCGCAACGTCAGAATTATCGAAGGAGAAGCCCCCACGTGCCTTGAAAACATCCCCGATCCGGATCGAGTATTCATTGGTGGCTCTGGCGGAAAACTGTGGAGCTTGCTGGAGACCATTGATGAACGCCTCAAGCCCGATGGGCGCATCGTCCTCACCGCTTCAACCCTGGATACTCTGAGTGCCGCTGCTGATTTTTTTGAAAACAACGGTTATACCATTCAGGTTACTACGATAAATGTCGCGCGCACCAACAACTACAGCGACTACAAAATATTTGAGGCGCAGAATCCGGTCAATATCATCATGGCCACGAAGAGCAACTGCGCGATACTGGACTGACTGGAGGACAGAGCAAATGGAGGAACGGCGCAAACACTTACGTTTTGAAACTCTGAATCTCGTTTACTATGTGGTACGCGGTGATGGCAGCTATTTAACCCAGGATATGGGGCGCACCATCGACGCCAGCGAGAGCGGACTACTCATGGAAACCAGGGTTCCGCTGATAGAGGGATTGCAAATCCAGATGGATATAGGCTTTGCAAACACTATTCTCAGCTTTACCGGTATGGTGATACATTCCCGCACTTCAGAAACAGGGATGCACCTTTCAGGGATTGAGTTCGACTCCTTGGACCCCGAGCAACGCAACAATCTAGTAAAATACCTCCAACAATTCAAACCTGAGGTGCCATAATGCTGCGTTCAGGCGAATAGCGCAGAGTTCTCGCAGCGAATGTGAGATCCCTCTGCTATTTTTAGCCCCAGCTAGCTATTCCTTCCTACAGTGAGGCGCTTCTGCCGCCAGCACCACTACCTTCACGCTGACCACCAGCTAAAGCGCAGCAACCGTACCGCAGAATTCAGCCGGAGGGTTTACTGCGGATTATATTACCTGTTTTAGTCAACAATCAATATTTACCCTTTGCACCCATTGTGTTAGGTTCGCCATATGCTACAATCCCTTTTGTACGGGCGCTAAATTTTCCGTTACTGGATTTACCAGGTTACGTGCCTGTCTGACGCATAACAGCGGTACCGCTCACATCGGTATTTCTGCCAAGCTTGTTTGCGCCAGGTTTTTATCCCTATTTTATGTCGGAGGAACCATGAAACGCTTAGCTCTACTACTGATGCTGCTGTGCGGCATCCCAGTGGCAACATTTGCGCTTGAGGCTAACCAGGCTGCCCAGGAAGGCCGCTTCTTCATTAACCCAATGGTTGGAGGGTTTGAGAAGGAAAGCACGTCTGGCTTTAACCCAGCAATAAACTACACTTTGGGCGGAGGATACAACTACTCAGCCAATCTGAGTAGTTACTTAAATGCATCCTTTGCGCCACAGCGCAGCGGTGCTGACAGCGACCTCTATACCGCTTCCCTCGGTGCCTTGTACCACTTCATGCCGCAAGAACGTCTAGTACCCTACCTCACCGCTGGTTTGGGGTACCTTGGAATAAATGGTAGGGATGGCTTGGGCGATGAAAACCAGGGCCAGCTCAACTACGGTGCCGGGCTTAAGTATTTTTTAAGCGAGGACATCGCTCTGAATGCAGAAGTTAAACACATGCTTGACACCAGTGGTGAGCCTAACAGCCTACTGTACCAGACAGGTCTGGTATTTTTCTTTGGCAAAGGGGTCCAACGCGATAGCGATGGTGATGGCGTGCTGGATAAGGACGACAAGTGCCCCAATACTCCCGCAGGTGTTCAGGTTGACAAGTATGGTTGCCCCCTCGACAGCGATGGCGATGGAGTTCTTGACCATATGGATAAATGCCCCAACACTCCAAAAGGGGTAGCGGTAGATAAGAATGGTTGCCCCCTCGACAGCGATAACGACGGTGTCGCCGATTACTTAGACAAATGCCCCAACACCCCCGCTGGTGTTTCGGTTGACAAGCAAGGCTGCCCACTCGATAGCGATAAGGATGGTGTGCCCGATTACTTAGATAAATGCCCCAACACCCCCGCGGGCGTTTCAGTTGACAAGCAAGGCTGCCCACTCGATAGCGATAAG
>JAQUDG010000097.1 GCA_028685815.1 Desulfuromonas sp. | reverse complement strand
GGATATTGGAAGAAGAAAACGAGATTGATCTTTCCTTTGGGGTGAAGAATCTGGCGCGTTTTCGTGGCAATATCTTTGTTCAGCGTGGTGCAATTGCCGGGGCATTTCGGCGCATCCCATACGAGTTTTTATCTTTTGCACAGTTGGGGTTGCCCCCAATTGTGGCGGAAATATCTAAACGACCACGCGGACTTATCCTCGTCACCGGTCCGACTGGAAGTGGAAAGACAACAACCCTGGCTTCCATGATAGATGCCATCAACTCAGAGCGGCACGAGCACATCATCACCATCGAAGATCCTATCGAATACATCCATCCGCACAAAAATTGCGTCGTTAATCAACGTGAAGTTGGGAGTGATACCCACTCATTCAAAAAGGCACTGAAGTCCATTCTGCGCCAGGACCCAGATGTTGTGCTCTTGGGAGAATTACGTGATCTCGAAACCATCGAGGCCGCGCTTACTATCGCTGAGACCGGTCACCTATGTTTCGCTACCCTGCACACCAATGGTTGTGTACAGACCATCAACCGTATCGTTGATGTGTTTCCCACCAATCAGCAGACTCAAGTGCGCACCCAATTATCCTTTGTCTTGGAAGGGGTGCTATCCCAGAACTTGATCCCCAAAGCGTCCGGTACAGGTAGGGTTCTAGCTCTTGAGGTAATGATTCCAAATATCGCAATCCGCTCGTTGATTCGTGACGACAAGATTCACCAGCTTTATTCGCAGATGCAGATGGGGCAGGAGAAATATGGCATGCAGACCATGAACCAGTCGCTGTTTAGCTTGTACCACAAAAAACTTATAACCTACGATGCAGCCTTGAACCGTTCACCCGAACAGGGAGAGCTCAAGCAAATGATTGCCAATCCTAACTCAGCGTTGAAACAGACCCCCAGCGTCGCTAAAAAAATGAGTTAGTTAGGTGGAAACTTTAGATTTATTGCAGTTTTGTGGATGAGGTGGTGTTATGGCTAAATTTTCATGGGAAGGCACGAGTCGGGATGGCAAAAAACACAAAGGGGACATGGAAGCTCCTAATCAAGCCGTGGTACAGGCTCAATTGCGCCGGCAGGGAATTGTAGCTGGTAAGATAAAAGAGCGCGGCAAAGGGCTGGATTTTGACATCAAAATCCCAGGTTTAGGCGCTAAAATCACCACCAAGGATTTGGTTGTATTTACCCGTCAATTTGCCACTATGATTGATGCAGGGCTCCCTTTGGTTCAATGCCTTGATATCTTATCCTCCCAGCAGGAGAACAAAACCTTTAAGCTGATTTTGCTGGAAATAAAGAACGATGTTGAATCAGGATCAACCTTTGCTGATGCGCTAAAAAAGCACCCGCGCGCGTTCGACTCTCTGTTTGTCAACCTTGTTGCGGCCGGAGAGATTGGCGGTATCCTCGACACCATTCTCAACCGCTTAGCCGCATATATTGAGAAATCGATGAAGCTCAAAAAACAGGTTAAAAGTGCCATGACGTATCCTACAACTATCGTCTCTATCGCTGTTGTAGTAATTGGCGTTATCCTAGTTTTTGTCATTCCCGCGTTTGAAAAAATGTTTGCCGACTTCGGCGGGGCCTTGCCAGCGCCTACTCAAATAGTTATCAATATGAGTAATTTCATCCAGGACTATATCCTCTTTATAATTGGTGGATTTATTCTCTTTGTTTTTCTGGCAAAAAAAATCTATGCCACCGAAAGAGGGAGGGCTAAAATTGATAATTGGGCGCTTAAGGTTCCGGTATTTGGCATCCTGATCCGTAAGGTTGCGGTAGCCAAGTTTACCCGTACCTT
This sequence comes from Desulfuromonas sp., assembly GCA_028685815.1. Classification (GTDB taxonomy): domain Bacteria; phylum Desulfobacterota; class Desulfuromonadia; order Desulfuromonadales; family Desulfuromonadaceae; genus JAIVHC01. The sequence continues at coordinate 8,510 of JAQUDG010000097.1, read as the reverse complement.
AGGTACCATGGTTTCTAGTGGTGTGCCTATTTTGGATGGTCTAGACATAACCTCTCGAACCGCAGGCAACAAGACCGTTGAGAACGCCATTATCGCGGTACGCAAAAGTATCAGTGAAGGAAATACTATCGCGGAGCCTTTGGCTAAATCAGGGGTTTTCCCCCCCATGGTATGCCAAATGATTGCGGTTGGAGAACAGTCAGGCTCTATCGACACTATGCTCAATAAGATAGCGGATTTTTACGATGACGAAGTTGACGATGCCGTCGGCAACTTGACCGCCATGATGGAACCACTGCTGATGCTGTTTCTTGGGACAACCGTTGGGGGTCTGGTTATAGCCATGTATCTACCTATATTCAAACTCGCCGGTGCGGCGGGGGGGTAAACCTCAGTGCCTGCATCGCATGTCGCGCCCTTAACCGTCCGCTCGCTGAACTCCCAGCTATGGTATGTGCTGGTGCGCTTCTTGGTGCTCTCTTTATTTCTGGGGGGCACGGTCTTTTTTGCCCTCGTTGTATATGGTCATTCAGAAATTTTTTCAAACACCAAACTTGTTAGCATACTCAGCCTGTACCTGCTGCAGATAGGGCTGGCCTTGGTCTGGTTGCTGCGCTTCGGTCCGTCGGCGCTTTTTGTTCAGATTCAGATAGTCTGGGATCTTACAACATGCGCCGCGGTAGTTTGTTTCACTGGAGGGATGTACAGCGATTTTGCTTTTCTGTTTATTTTCGTAATCCTTACCTGTGGACTTATCAGCACTAAAAAGGACGTTCTTGTCACCCTCCTTGCCAGTATCGTTCTGTATGGCGGGCTTACAATCCTGGATTTTTACGGGTTCCTTCCCCTCTACACTTGGCAGACGCGCTCAGATACCAATGTTTTTTACATGCTATTTCTTAATTTTACCGCTTTTGTATTTGCGGCGTTTATCGGAGCGGTTTTGTCCAGTAGATTGCAGCAGTACGCGCAAAAAATAGAAGAGCAGCAGCGCGAACATGTCGAACTTGAGTCCTTCAATCAGCTTATTCTGCAAAACATAACCAGCGGCCTGATTCTTACCGATAGTTGGGGCAGAATTTTACTGATAAACCAAGTAGCGCAGCAGATATGTGCTATATCGGAATCTAGAGTTCTTAATCTGCCGGTGAGCAAGGTATTGCCTGGGTTCAGATGTCCAGAGCCACAGGAGCGTATTGAGCGGGCCGAGTTTAATTTTACCAATGCAGACGGTATAAGGATGGTGCTTGGCTACAGTTCCACACCAATAAGGCAGGGTGAATCAACAAATATTCTCTTTATGTTTCAAGACCTTACTCAGATAAAAAGTCTAGAAAAAAACTTAAGGCGCGAAGAGCATCTGGCCGCTATTGGCAGCTTATCGGCAGGTCTGGCGCACGAGATCCGCAATCCACTTGCATCCCTTGGCGGTAGTGTGCAGTTGCTCAGAGAACAAGCAGTTGACGGTGTGCAGCAGCGTCTATTGAACATTATTGCACGCGAAACTGAGCGCCTAAACAATCTTGTCAATGACTTCCTCAATTTTGCAAATCCACGTACCCCGTTTAAAAAAATGACCGACATTCATGCTGTCCTCGACGACATCGAACACCTGATGCGTGGTTCCGAACAATTCAACAGCATAGATATCCGCTTCAGACACAGTGATAACTGGTATGAATATGTGGATGAAGAGCAGATAAGGCAAGTGATCTGGAATCTTCTGGTTAACGCATCCAATTTTTGCGCAACACCTGGCATCATCGAGTGTGGATCGAGTCGCACGAAGCGCACCTTTTGGATTGATGACAATGGTCCTGGCATAGACAAGCAGATGAAGGACGCCATTTTCGAGCCTTTCAGGACAACTAGGGCCACTGGCACCGGACTTGGACTTTCCATCGCTCACGCACTTGCCAAGGCAAATGGAGCAGCCCTCGAGTATGCCCATGCCCCCTTAGGAGGAGCTAGATTTAAAATTACATTTTCAGGCGCGAGCCAAAGGACAACGTAGACAATGGCCTTTGCATCGAGTTCAACCCCACGCTACAATTCACCCCATTTACTGATTGTAGATGACGAAGCTAGCATGCGTGAAGTGCTGGAGATCATGTTCCATGCTGAGGGCTATAGCGTTGATGTTGCCGCTGACGGAGCCCAAGCGCTGGAAAAGTTGCAGCACCAGGCATACGACTTGATACTGACAGATATGCGCATGCCCAACATCGATGGTCTTGAGTTACTTGAACGCATCCGTAATCTGCATACTGAGACGCTCGTCATCATGATGACGGCATATTCGACAACAGCGCAGGCTGTAGAGGCCATGAAGCTTGGCGCCTACGACTACATCGTCAAACCATTCAATAACGAAGATATTCGCCTTACTATTAAGAAGGCGTTGGAGTTTTCCAGTTTAAAGCATGAAAATAAACATTTACGCTCAGAATTGGATCGACGCAACAGTTTTGAACGCCTGACGGGTAAAAGTGCTGCTATGCAGCAGCTGTATACCCTGATTGAAAAAGTCGCGCCAACAACGGCAAGCGTTTTAATCAGCGGAGAGTCGGGCACCGGTAAGGAGCTTGTAGCCAAAGCAATTCATCGCAATAGCTTGCGTGCCGAAAGATCATTTGTTGCCATAAACTGCGGTGCTGTGCCGGAAAATTTACTTGAAAACGAGTTGTTCGGCCATGAAAAAGGTGCTTTTACCGGAGCAGATCAGCGCAAGGAGGGGCTGTTTGATCAGGCAGATGGGGGGACTCTTTTCCTTGATGAAATTGCCGAGTTACCGCTACAGATGCAGGTTAAACTCCTACGCGCCTTGCAGGAAAAAGAAATTAGACCTATAGGTGGAAATAAGGATCATCAGGTCGATGTGCGCATAATTGCGGCCACCAATCGTGATCTCAAAGCTCTCATCGAGGCACAAGAGTTTAGGCAGGACCTCTTCTACCGCCTGAATGTAGTGCATCTGCAAGTGCCGCCCTTGCGCCACCGTCGAGAAGACATTCCACTGCTAATTGAAGCCATATGCAGGGTGCTCGCACCGCAGCGCATATTGAGGATTTCCCCACCGATGATGCGGGCTCTGCTTGACTATGCCTGGCCTGGCAATGTGCGTGAATTAGAGAATGTTCTTGAACGGAGCATCATTTTAAGCGAAGATGACATGCTTGAATTTGCTTCGTTACCGGCGTCCATAACTGAAAGTGAGAACCGCCCTGCACCGACAGCACTTTTGCCGGAAGAAGGAATGGATATCGAAGCCTACCTACGTGAGGTGGAGACGCAATTATTGTCACAGGCGCTGGAACGCAGCAACGGAATCAAGAAAAAGGCCGCACGGTTACTGCATTTAAGTTTCCGATCTTTGAGGTATCGCTTGGAAAAATTAGGCCTTTAGGATCTTAAGGAGCTAAAACGTGGAAAAAAATCTCCCTGATACAGCGCCTGAATCTAAAAAAAGTTCCTCAGACATAGATTCCGGAGGCGAAGATGCCATAAAGAGTTATATGCGTGACATCCGAAAATCCAAACTGTTGACCGCCGAAGATGAAAAAACCTTGGCCGATCAAGTCGCTCTAGGCAATGCGGCAGCACGGAATCGGATGATAGAATCTAACCTGCGCCTAGTGGTTAAAATTGCGAAGCGTTATTCAAACAGAGGGCTCCCTTTTCTAGATCTTATCGAGGAAGGCAACATGGGGCTTATTAAAGCGGTGGAGCGCTTTAAGACTGACAAAGGGTGCCGTTTCTCCACCTATGCTACATGGTGGATCCGTCAATCCATTGAACGAGCGCTGGTAAATCAAAGTAGAACTATCCGTTTGCCGGTGCATGTTGCTGAGCAGGTAAGCAAGATGTTCAAGGTAACCAAAGAGCTCCTGCACTACAAAAGTGAGGAACCCTCAACTCAAGAGATAGCCGAACTTATGGGGGTAGAGCAAGCAGATGTGGAGCGCCTGCAGCAGTTGATTCGCAAAACCTATTCCATTGAACACCCTCTTGGTGAAGAGGGCAATTACACTCTGATGGATACCATCGAGGACCCATATACACCCGGTCCGGCAGAATTACTTGAAAATATCGACAAATACGAGTATGTGCAAAAATGGCTTAAAAGTCTCAAAAAAAAGGAAGCTGAAATTTTGCAATATCGCTTTGGTCTTAATGATTGTGAACCGGAGACCCTTGATACAATCGGCAGGCGCTACGGGGTAACCCGCGAAAGAATCCGTCAGATTGAAGCTAAAAGTCTGGACAAATTGCGCAAAATCATGCAGGAAGAACTGCATACTGACTAGCGTCAATACAGTGGTGTATATACAATCAAGTCAGTACAGGGGAGATACAGCGTGCAAGAGCTTAAAGATAGCATTCGCGATATTATTGATTTTCCCAAAAAAGGGATTGTGTTTAAGGATATAACAACTCTGCTGGCGCATGGACGCCATTTTCATCGAACCATTGATCTAATGGCACACCGCTATCTGGGGCAGGATATCGACATGATTGTTGGTATAGAAGCACGTGGATTTATTCTGGGTTCGGCCTTGGCATATAAATTAGGAACTGGCATTACGTTAGTACGTAAACCAGGCAAATTACCCCATAAGACGATCCAAAAAACCTACGCACTTGAATACGGTACTGATACCCTTGAAATTCATGCAGACGCATTTAAGCCTGGTGAGCGGGTTCTTATCGCCGATGATCTTCTGGCAACGGGTGGTACCATAGCTGCCACGATCGATCTGGTTCGCGAGCTTGAGGCAGAAATAGTGGAATGTATTTTCTTAGCGGAACTCGACTTTCTTAATGGGCGGGAAAAATTATCCGACGTAGAAGTGTTTAGTCTGCTCCATTTTTAAAAAAAACTTGCCCGCACCTTAGGGGATGCGTTATAAAGCCTGTTTCAGACTCCGTAGCTCAGCTGGATAGAGCAATCGCCTCCTAAGCGGTAGGTCGCAGGTTCAAATCCCGCCGGGGTCACCATAAAAAACAAGCCCTTAGCCTGAATCGGTTGAGGGCTGTTTTGTTTGTTGTGCCTGCGAGTATTGGTTTTTTTCCTGCAGGTCAGAGCATTAATAATGATTAGTGGCTTGGGACAGTATGGTTAGGCACACAATATCCACGTGTAAATAAACATGTAAAAGGAGAGCTCTATGAAAACCTCGATAGTAACGCCAAACGCACCAGCAGCTATAGGTCCTTATTCTCAAGCGATAAAGGCTGGAAATATGGTATTTCTTTCCGGCCAGATCCCCCTCGACCCAATTACCGGTGAGCTTGTTGGCAGAGATATTGAAACCCAGACTCGCCAAGTGATGCGTAATATGCACGCTGTGCTCGAAGCGGCAGGGATGGATTTTGGACATATTGTCAAGGCGAATATTTATTTAAAAGACCTCAACGATTTTGCTGTAGTAAATAAAATCTACGCAGAACACGTGCCCAATCCGGCCCCCGCACGCGCTTGTGTAGAAGTGGCAGCATTGCCAAAAGATGCATTGATAGAAATCGAGTGGATAGGGTGTTTTGCGTAACTCGATACATATTCAATACTAGCGCGCCTCTTCCCTTCCTCCCTAAATTATGCGCGAATCATGCCAGAAAAGTGTTAATTTCTAACCATGAAATTTGCCAACATCAGACGTGAGCCTACATAAAAAGTTTGACATGCTTGTTTGAATAAGACATATATGGTCAGCTTTCTTCCAATATGGTTTTAAGTATTCATTAATCAAATATTTTCTGTAACAAAACCCACTAAAATGATGCGTAGGCAGTTCACACTGCCGCACCGGGAGTCTCCATGTTTGCAAGTCTTAGTTTAGGAAAAAAACTCGCTATTGGCTTCGGCGCAATCTTGTTATTGGTTGCTGTAGTCGGTGCTATCTCCTACTCCGCTCTCTCCAAAAGCTCCGTCGGATTTGATGATTATCGCGCCATTGCGCGGGATGCAAATCTGGCCGGACGTATACAGGCAAACAATCTGGCCCTTCGCATGCATGCGAAAGATTATATCCATAACTCGAATGCTGCTGCTTTACAAAGGTATGAGGAATCGCGTGAGCGTGTAGATACATTAATTCAGAAAGCGCAGAAGGAGGTAGATGCTCCCGATCGAGTCGCTCTTATTAATCAGATTGCAGCAGATCGAAACATCTACGATTCTACTTTCAGTCAGATCATAGCGTTGATGGCTCAACGTGATAATTCTGTGAAAAATGTTATGGATATAGTTGGACCCGAAGCGGAAAAAAATCTGACTAAAATTCTGACCTCGGCAAAAGAAGATGAAAATGTGGGCGCGGTTTACATAGCATCTCAGGCAATACGCAATCTTTTATTGGCGCGGTTATATGCGGATAAATTTCTAGACACCAACGACCATGCCGCAGTTGATAGGGCCGAGAAAGAGTTTGCTCCGATGGAGGAAGTGCTGCACGATCTGAGTCGTGAGTTGAATAACCCGCAGAGCAAACAACTGCTGGCCGAAGTAACACGTCATGTCCAAACATATCAAAGGGCTTTTACGCAAGCGGTTGAGGCTATTGAAAGGCGTAATCTGCATGTTCGCAATGGCTTGGATGTCCTCGGCCCTGGTTTCGCAGATAAGATTGAACTTATAAGAGTAAGTATTCAAAATGATCAGGATACTCTTGGACCACAATTGCAGGCTAGTAACCATAGGTCTGTACAGATAATCCTAACTCTAGTTGCTTTGGCTCTTATCGGTGGCGTGGCGGCGACATTAGTTATAGTGCGTAACATCACCCAACCTATCATCTTGGGGGTTAATTTCGCGCGAGAGATCGCCCAGGGTGATTTTAGCCACAGAATTAATATGAATCGACTCGATGAAATTGGTCTGCTGACTCGGGAGCTAGATAATATGGCAGACAGTTTGGCCCAAAATGCCGAAGCAGCTAAACAAATTGCACAGGGCAATCTAAATGTAGATGTGCGCTTGGCGTCAGATCGGGACGAATTAGGGCTTGCACTGCAACAGATGGTAGATGGCTTAAATTCCAGTTTGGGGCAAGTTCAGATAGCCAGTGAGCAGATTAACGTTGCCGCCAGCGAAATTTCCGATTCAAGTCAGTCATTATCCCAAGGTGCTACAGAGTCTGCTAGCTCGCTGGAAGAGATCTCGTCATCCCTCAATGAGCTTGCATCTCAAACTAAAATCAATGCTGAAAATTCAGCTCAGGCAGATAGGCTGGCGCTTGCTGCAACTGAATCTGCGCAAAATGGCAATGATCAAATGCACAGCATGGTAACAGCAATGGAGGAGATCAACGCGGCGAGTCTAAGTATTTCTCGCATTATCAAAACGATAGATGAGATCGCCTTTCAAACGAATTTGCTGGCACTGAATGCCGCAGTGGAGGCCGCGCGCGCGGGTCAACATGGTAAAGGTTTTGCTGTAGTGGCTGAAGAGGTGAGAAGTTTGGCCGCACGTAGTGCTAAAGCTGCAGAAGAAACATCTCACCTAATTGAAGGCTCCATAGCAAAAACCAATAATGGTAGTCAAATCGCCGCTCAGACTGCCAAAGCGCTGCAGGAAATTGTCGCTGACGTAAGCAAGGTCAAGGATTTGGTAGAAGACATTTCAATTGCGAGTAAAGAGCAGTCAGAAGGGGTTAATCAGATAAATATTGGAGTCTCTCAGATTGATGAAGTGACGCAGCAAAATACTGCCAGCGCTGAACAAAGTGCGGCTGCGTCAGAAGAGCTTTCAAGTCAGGCTTTACAGATGCAGGAAATGTTGAGGCAGTTTAAACTTAAAAACCGGCTGCGCACACCACAGCGGCAACAAGCACCACAAAAGCGTCAGGCAGCACTTCCGCAGGGCAATTTCGGCGACTGGGGCAGTCCTTCTGAGCTAAAAAAGAAGGCTGCAAGACCCCAAATTGCTCTTGATGACAATGAATTTGGTAGATTTTAACGCTTAATATCGATGCGCGCGGGAAGGACTGTAGATCCTTCCCGCGTTTGCATAAAACCAGCCTTTACCAAGCCTACAATGCCCGATGTCCTGCCACCAACCATCTCTGGTTTTAATAAATCACTGCAATGCCTTTCGCAATTTATAGTGTAGGTTCGGAACCTCTCGCCGAAAAAATATTTATTTTTCTTAGGAATTACGTTTAAAGCCTTTACGGAGTCAATAGGAAATGCTTCAGTAGCTTCGCCTAGAGGCAATATGGTAAAGTGATAGCCTTTTACCTTTGCCATTTGTTACGAAGTTGGGGAGCGCCATCTATTGCATGGACAGAAAAGATGACGAATCACGGGCTTGAATGGCGTGAATTTAAAGATTTTACGGCGAAGGTTGTCCGTTCTTCGCGGCGCAAAACCGCTGAAATACGTGTGCGCGCAGGGGCCGTCTCTATATTGGTGCCAGCCCTTGTTTCTGTTAAAGAAATCGATAAAATCCTAGTAAAAAAACAACGCTGGATTGTCGAAAAGATAGAGCTGCAACACCAGATTATTCCCCC
>JAQUDG010000096.1 GCA_028685815.1 Desulfuromonas sp. | reverse complement strand
CGCCGCCCTGTTTCCCGATGAGCTGGTGGAGTCGGAGTTGGGGTTGATTCCGTTGGGGTGGGAGAACGCCGCCCTCTACGACACTGCTGACTATGTGAATGGGTCAGCATTCAAGGCAGTGGACTTTTCAGAAGATGGCAGCGGCTTGCCAATCGTTAAAATAGCAGAGCTAAAACAAGGCATTACAAGCCAGACGAAATTTACCGAAAAAACATTTCAAAACAAATACGCCATTGAATCCGGCGACATGCTTTATTCCTGGTCCGGCAGTCCTGAAACTTCGCTTGATGTTTTTAAGTGGTTTGGTGGCTGTGGTTGGCTTAACCAACATATTTTCAAGCTGAATTTTTCCTCCAACGGGCAGCGTTACTTTGCATTCTACTTGTTGAAACATCTCAAACCGCTACTTGTTCAGACTGCAATGGACAAGCAAACTACCGGATTGGGGCATGTAACTGTAGCAGATATGAAACGAATTAAAGTAGCCTATCCAGATAAAAAACTTCTCAAGGCCTTTTGCGATTCAGTTGAACCGTTCTATGAGCTGGACTCTCAAATGTGCCAGCAAACCATTTCTCTCGCCACCCTCCGCGACACCCTGCTCCTCAAACTCCTCTCCGGTGAACTGCGACCCCCCTCAATCCCCCCTACTTTGCAGGGGGGAAGCAACCCCCCTTGATCCCCCCTATGAAATAGGGGGGAAGGGAGCGAAGCGGAAAGGGGGGTGATCTTTCACCCACAGGAAAGCGAAGCAGGGGGGTGTTTTTAAGGTGGTCAAACGATGAAAACTTACACCAGCGCTTTAATCCCGCGCGCCCGGGAAATGCGCTCTAACATGCCGGAACCAGAAAAGCGAATGTGGTATCAATGCTTGAAGCTTTTGCCGCACCGCTTTCGCCGCCAGCGTCCATTTGGCCCGTACATCGTCGATTTCTACTGTGCTAACCTCAAGCTGATTATAGAGATTGATGGCGATAGCCACGCTACCGCCGATGCAATCGCCTATGATGTTGAACGGACGGCGTTTCTGGAAGGTCTTGGGCTGCGAGTGGTTCGGTTCAGCAACGATGAAGTGATGAACAATATCGATGGAGTTTTTGAAAAGCTGAACAGCGAATTACAACCCTTTAGAGGCTGACCCCCCTTAATCCCCCCTACTGTGCAGGGGGGAAGCAACCCCCCCTTGATCCCCCCTATAAAATAGGGGGGAAGGGAGCGAAGCGGAAAGGGGGGTAATCCCACCCATAGAGGGAAAAGGGAGCGAAGCGAGGCAGGGAGGTGATATCCCACCAACGCAGCGAGCAGGGAGAAAAGGAAACCATGATCACAGAAGATCAACTCGAACAACTCTGCCTCAACTGGTTTCACACCGGTGGCTACGAATACGCCTACGGCCCCGACATCGCCTTTGATGGCGACACACAGGAGCGGCACGACTACCAGCAGACGGTGTTGACCGGCCGCCTGCTCACCGCCCTGCAGCAGATCAATCCCCACATCCCCTTTGCCGTTTTTGAAGAAGCCGTTCTGGTTGTCACCAAGCCTGAAACCCCGGTGCTGCTCCACAATAACCGCGCCATCCACAGACTCCCCTCCCGCGTACTGACCGTAGGAAAGTGCGAACGACAAGTTGGGGCGCGTTCATGACAGCTCAGGTGAAACCATGGAAATCGATTGATGCGCAGTTGGAAATTCTGCGGACAAGAGGGCTCCAGATAGAAGACAATGACCGGGCTAAACGTTATCTGACACGCTTGGGCTATTATCGCCTGGGTGGTTACTGGTATCCGTTTCGTCAGTTCCTTAACGTAGAAAATGGTCAAACTGCCGAGCTGCGCCATGATGATTTTATGGAGGGGAGCCGGTTTGGTAATTTGGTCGATCTTTATGTCTTTGACAAGAAACTGCGCTTGCTGGCGCTGGATGCTCTTGAACGTATCGAAATGGCTTTGCGGGTTGATGTTGCCCATTTGTTGGGTGAAAGGGATGCTCTTGCCCATGAGAACGCGGATTGTTTTCATGGGAATTTTGGCAAGAAAATCAACCAAAAATTCGGAAAAACCGGCCATCAGATATGGCTTGAAAAATATCAGCAGCAGGTTCGCCGGGCAGGCCGCACACCTTTTGTCTCTCACCACTTAGGGAAATACGACAGTCTCCCCATCTGGGCCGCTATAGAAGTTTGGGATTTCGGTATGCTGTCTACTCTGTATGAGGGGATGAAGTACAACGACAAAAAAAGAATCGCCCTGAAATATAATGTGGCGGACGGAAATAAATTGGCTAAATATCTACGAAGTTTAAACTTTATTCGAAATGTTTCGGCGCATCATGCGCGGTTATGGAATGTGAACGTTGTCGATCGCTCACCTTTGCCACAGGGGCAGTACTGGCAGCAGCTTAATAATGCTCGTCCGTTCTTCTACTTTTGCCTGATGCAGATGTTTCTGCGGGTGATATCCCCGACGTCAACCTGGGGGCAGCGACTCATTACGCTGCTCAATGAGGATTTCCCGGTTGTCGATTGTGATGCGATCAACGTTGGGGACTTTGGAGTTGTGGGTGATTGGAGATCGTGGGAACTGTGGCCCTGAAAAAGAAAACCGACGCGTACGCAGATAAATCTGCGAAGAGGCGCCGGGCGTATTACTGTCCAATTATAGGCGTTCGCTGAACCTTGTCAATTAAAACTTGAGACCGAAAGAGGGCCGAATGATCACAGAAGACCAACTCGAACAACTCTGCCTCGACTGGTTTCGCGCTGGTGGCTACGAATACGCCTACGGCCCCGATATCGCCTTTGATGGCGACACGCCGGAGCGGCGCGATTACCAGCAGACGGTGCTGACCGGCCGCCTGCTCACCGCCCTGCAGCAGATCAATCCCCACATCCCCTTTGACGCCCTCGAAGAAGCCGCCCTGGCTGTCACCAAGCCTGAATCCCCGGTGCTGCTTCATAATAATCGCGCCTTTCACAAGCTCCTACTCGAAGGGGTGCCGGTTGAATACCGGCCCTCACCCCTAGCCCCTCTCCCAGAGGGCGAGGGGGATCTAGTGTGCGACCATGTGCAGCTGATCGACTTCCACAATGTCGAGCGCAATCAGTTTCTGGTCGTTAGCCAGTTCACCGTGCAGGGAGCAAAGCAACTGCGGCGCCCCGATATCGTCGTCTTCATCAACGGTCTACCGATCGCGGTGATCGAGCTGAAGAATCCCGCCGATATCAATGCCGACATCTGGAAAGCCTACGCTCAGCTACAGACCTATAAGGACGAAATTCCCGACTTGTTTGTCTGTAACGAGGCACTGGTGGTCTCCGACGGCTTGACTGCGCGTATCGGTTCGTTGACCGCCAGCAAGGAACGCTTTCTCCCTTGGCGCACCCTGCGTAATGAGGACGACAAGCCGCTGCTGGAATACGAGCTGGAGAAGGTGGTCAAAGGCTTCTTCGACCGCGAACTCTTGCTTGACTACCTGCGCCATTTCATTCTTTTTGAGCTGGACGCTGACAGCGTGAGCAAGAAAATCGCCGGGTATCACCAGTTTCACGCCGTGCGCGAGGCGGTGCGGGTGACGCTTATTGCTTCGGCGTCGGTAGAAGCGGCGCAGGTCGCTGAGCCACGCGCTAGCTATGGCCGGAAGGTGCAGCCCGGGTCGCGCAAGGCCGGAGTGGTTTGGCATACGCAAGGCTCAGGGAAGAGCATCACCATGTGCTGCTACGCGGGCAAGCTGTTGCAGCAGCCGGAGATGAACAACCCGACCATCGTTGTTGTCACCGACCGCAATGATCTCGACGGCCAGCTCTATGGCACCTTCTGCAATGCCCAAGAACTGCTGCGCCAGACTCCGGTGCAGGCCGACAGCCGCGAGGAGCTGCGCGAGTTGCTGGAATCGCGGCAGGCGGGCGGTATCATCTTTACCACGGTACAGAAGTTTTCCCTGTTGGGCGGCGAGAATGCGCACCCGGTGTTAAGCATGCGCAATAATATTGTTGTTATCAGCGATGAGGCGCACCGCAGCCAGTATGGTTTTAAGGCGCGGCTCGACACCAAGACCGGTGCCTACATCTACGGTTACGCCAAGCACATGCGCGACGCCATCCCCAACGCTTCGTTCATCGGCTTTACCGGCACACCGATCTCCCAGGAGGACAAGGACACCCGCGCCGTGTTCGGCGACTACGTCAGCATCTACGATATTCAGGATGCGGTTGACGATGGGGCGACAGTGCCGATCTACTTTGAATCGCGTCTGGCCAAGTTGGATATCAACCGCGCCGCCATCGAGGAGCTCAACGACGAGGTTGATGAGGTGATCGAGGACGAGGAGGATGTCAGCCTGCGCGAGCAGACCAAGAGCAAGTGGGCTCAGCTTACGAAGCTGGTCGGAGCCAAGCCACGCCTGGTGGAGGTGGCGAAGGATCTGGTGCACCACTTTGAAGTGCGCACGGCTGTGGTTGAAGGCAAGGGGATGATCGTGTGCATGAGCCGCGAGATCTGCGTGCTTCTCTACAACGAGATCGTAAAGCTGCGCCCCGAGTGGCACGACGCCGATCCGGAGCAGGGGGCAATCAAGATCGTCATGACCGGTTCGGCTGCCGACCGAGAATTATTGCGCCCTCACATCTACAACAAGCAGACTAAGAAACGCCTGGAACGGCGCTTCAAGGATGCCAACGACGAGCTCAAGCTGGTGATCGTGCGCGACATGTGGCTGACCGGTTTCGACTGCCCGAGCTGCCACAGCATGTACGTCGACAAGCCGATGCGTGGGCATAACCTGATGCAGGCCATTGCCCGCGTCAACCGAGTCTTTAAAGATAAACCGGGCGGGCTGGTGGTTGACTACATCGGCATCGCTAACGAATTGAAGCAGGCGCTGAAGATCTACGTCAACGCGCAAGGCAAGGGGGCGCCGACCCTGCAGGCCGAAGAGGCGCTGGCGATCCTGCTGGAAAAACTTGACGTGGTGCGCGGCCTCTTACACGGCTTCGACTACAGTGACTACGCCACCCGCGCCCACCAGATACTGGTGCTGGCCGCCAACCATATCCTTGGGGTCCAGGACGGCAAGAAACGCTTCCTCGACACCATGGCCGCCATCACCCGCGCCTTCTCACTGTGCGGCACCCTTGATGAAGCGGAGCCACTGCGCAAGGAGATCGCCTTCTTTTCAGCGATCCGCGCCGCCATCGTTAAGTACACCGACGTCGATAAGAAGCTCAGCGATGAGCAGAAGAACAGCGTCCTCAAGCAGATCCTCGACAACGCGGTGATCGCCGAAGGGGTGGCGGATATCTTCCAGCTCGCCGGACTCGATAAGCCGAACATCGCACTGCTCTCTGACGAGTTCCTCGAAGACGTGCGCAACTTGAAGAGCCGCAATCTGGCGTTGGAGCTGCTGGAGAAGCTGCTGCGCGACACTATCAAAGCGCGCACTCGCAACAACGTGGTCATGGAGCAAAAGTACAGCGAACGCCTACTGGCGACGCTGAATCGCTACCACGCCCGCGCCATCGAAACCGCTCAGGTGATCGAAGAGCTGATCCAGATGGCTAAGGATTTCCAGGAGGCGCTGAAACGTGATGAGGCATTAGGGCTAAACCCAGATGAGGTCGCCTTCTACGATGCCCTGGCCAATAACGCAAGCGCCGTGCGTGAACTCGGGGATGAGATTTTAAAGAAGATCGCTATCGAGATCACCCAGAAGCTGCGTAACAGTACCTCGGTTGACTGGCAGGTGCGCGATAGCGTGCGTGCCCGGCTGCGCAATCTGGTGCGGCGCTGCCTGCGCAAGTGGAAGTACCCGCCGGATAAGCAGGATGATGCGGTGGAGTTGGTGCTGAAACAGGCGGAAGTGTTATGTGAAGGGTGGACTTAGTACCATTGGTAGGCGTTGCGGAGAAACTGTCCGCATGAATTTTACACCAGTCAAATGGTCGAGAACAGAACTGCTGGCTATTCTGTTGGTTCTCGCTCTATCCCCTTCAGGTTGTGGAGATTTGTTGGAGCTGGGTGATAAGGATCTCGCGCAACTGGTGCGAAGCTATCGTGATATCTTCCTCCTCAGCTTTTTGCAGAGCCTTGAACAGCTCGAGACAGATACGCCGTTGTTCGCTGTCCCAATGCGTCGTAAATCCTTCTTTGGCGTCCTGCTGTATCAGGGCTAGGTGCTGTTCATAGTCTCGCCGGCCGTGAGCCCAGTTGATGACGTAGGAATAAAAGAGCAGGCTACGGTCGATTAAGATGAACAGGAGCTGGCTGTTATTGACCGGGCCGACTTGCAGCTGTTCCCCCCCAACCTTAAACCCGAGCAGGTTGAATCCGTCGATTAACTTCTTCCCTTTGAGGGATGTGCCAGCAGCACCAATCAGGCCACCAATGGCCGAGAATAGCCCCAGGGATGCCCCGCCCACCGCAACATCTAGGCCAACGCCTAGCGCTGCGCCTCCCAATGCCCCGGCAAGGATCAACTGCTTGTCGCTGAGGCCAAGAAACTCCCAGGTTTTTTCGCTAAACAGGTCTTCTTGCAAAATCGATTGTTCGGGCAGTTGAATGCTGTAAATATTGTGTTTGAAGAGGGCGCGGATCGCGTCCTGGGTTTTCTGCTCTTGTGCTTTGATGTGGCTGGTGTAGGCACGAAAGAGTTTCTGCCTTAGTTCGTTTTCAACTTGCCCCACTTTAAAGATGGCGGTTTCTTTGTACGGGATCGCCTCTTTTAGTAAGGCCAGAATCAGGTCGGCGCTCCGCTCCGTACGGGCCTGCCAATCATGTTGAAAAGCTGAAACGACTTCGCGTAGCACTGGCTCCAGCTGTTGATCGATGCTCTTCAGGCTTTCCAGAAGTTCGAGGCGTTGGGCGTAGGTGGCTTTGCATGAGTTGAAGATGCGGATGGCATTAAAATGCTTGCGAAATGCTGTTTGCCAGTCACCGATGAAGTTGGGTTCTTCTTCTTTGTTGTTGATGACCGCCATGCGCGGCGCTCCCGTCAGGCGCAAGATTTCCATCTCGATGCGATCAACGTTACGAACTGGGCGGGAGCCATCGACGACAAAGATAATCCCTGCACCTTCCGCTATCGGAGTAAGGAGCTCGCAGTCATCGCGAAACGCATCGATGTTCCGGTGGACGCCTAAAAAAGTGGGCAGCAGTTCATTCTCCGTTCCCTGATAATTCTGCATCCATTCCAGAACTTTACGCGGATTCTGAAAGCCGGGGGTGTCAATGAAGCGGATCACTTCGCGCTTATCAATCAAGACTGGAAACGCCTGGCTTTGGGTGGTTTCGCCCGGAATGGGGCTGATTCGGACGCTGTCATCTTCGGCCAAGGTGGAGAGCACCGACGATTTCCCTTCATTGGGGTGACCAATAATAGCAAATGCGGGTGTTTTCATTTTCCACTCACCAAAGAGATCACCGCCAAGTAGGGGTCGGCAAGGCGTTGTAAGGTTTTGTGCCAGATTTTCAGGTCGCCACTTTTGGCCGGTGTCAGCAGGGTGGCTGAGGTTGGTTTGCCAATCAAGGTGACTGAGATCGGATATCTACGCGGAATTTCGTGCCGCAAGCGCCGCAGCAGGGCCATAATTTCGCGTATGGGTGGTTGCCAGCCTTCCTGAAGCAGGACGATGCCGGTGGCTGCTGTTGCGTGGAGCTGTTCGGCAACCTCGGTGAACAATTGCTCCTCCGATTGATCAAGCGCCCCAATCCGCACCGGGTGGAACGGCCCGTTGCCCTCATGTGGAAGCAACAGCGGCGTCAATTGTGCTCTGTCCAATTCATCCCATAGTTCATCTGGAATCAGTAATAATTTTGGTCCTTGCTCAAGCAACGCCGCAGGGATGGGCGGGTTATCCTGCAGCGGTGAAACTTGCCTAGCCTCAGTGGAATCAGGAGGTCTAACCATGCTGTTGGTAGCGCTGGTTTGCAGCGTCGGGGTCAGCATCCGCTGGCGTAACTGGCGAAAGCGGGCACTGTCGAAACTGAGTCGACGTAACGAACGACGGGTCTGGAGAACGCCGACGAACAGGAGCAGCAGGCGCGGCAGCAGACCGTAAGTGAGAACACCCAAGGTTAGAAAAGGCCACCACGCCGCTAGATTGCCGGTGGCCAAATGATAAATTCCCTCTTTCAGCACGATCTTGCTCCCCTCAATCTGTTCCAGGGTTGGGTAGGCAAGGTGCGCGGGCACAAACCAAGACCAGGGGGTGGCGATCAAACGGAGTGTTTCTGCTAAAAACGTAGGGTCAACCTGCAGAGTGGTCTGCCAGCCAAATGCGACATCCGCAATACTGACTTTAATCAAGGTCAGCGTTAAAACACCCAGATTGAAGCTGACGCCAAAAATTTGCAGCAGGATGAAGGCGGGCCAGAAATAAAGGCTGCCATATTCCTGCCGGTTCTGTTTCAGTTGCCCTAACGTTGCGTGAAAGTTGAGACGTGCCTCGCCGCCGGTGCCGCGCTGACTGCGGCGCAGTAAACGACTGAAGAGTTTATTGAGCAGGCTGGCACCTAATTTACATAAAATCGATGCGCGAATCCCGCTCCGGCCGAAAGAACGGAAAACGAAGAAGAGTAACTGGAGGATAAGGAAGATGGCCTGCAGCAGGATGAACAACGCAAAGTAGCCGGAAACATTCACCGCCGCCGTGCCGCTGTAAGCCAGAAGTGACGCACTTAGGGTGGCGCCGGAAATCAAACCTAAAATCAGAACCAGCCAGTGGGTTAGGGTTGCGGTCTCCGCCCAGACTTCCCCGGGAAGGGCGCGAAGGGCTTGTCCGGCAGACCTCCCAAGATACTCGGTTCTGCGCGCGGCGAGCCAGCAGCGGAGCAGACCGCGAGTACCACTAACCCCTTCAAATTCCTGTTGCCTGGCCAGAAAAATAACCCGATCGCGCTGATGAAGGGCTTGTTCACCAGCTTGTTGGCGCAAGTGCTCGTCCGTAGCTAAGAAATACTCCAGATCGACAACGTCAGTAAGTTTCCAATTTGGTTTCATCAAGCGATTCCTGCCGTATGCCCCTGTATCGGTGTTAACAAAAAAGTGGCTCCATCCATTTGGTGGAACATGGCAACGTTAACGAACCAAGATAGCAAATCGTCTACGCCAAGTATAAGAATCAATGTTGATGCGGACGAATAATGGAGGGGGTAATTGAACCGAATTTCGCATAGGGCACACAAAAAAGGCGCCTCGAATTGAGAGCGCCTTTTTTGTGTGTTATTTAAGCGCTTAACCTGCTCAGTTTTTCGGTACTTCACTCATGGGGATACCGAGCGCATCCGCCACCCCTTTACCGTAGGCCGGATCAGCCTTTAGGCAATTGCCGATGTGGCGAACCTTAATCTCCTTGGGAGCGTCACCTAGGGCACGCGCGGTATTGCCGAACAGGGCATCTTGTTGCCCTGGGTTCATCAGGCGGAAGAGGTTACCGGGCTGGCTGTAGTAATCGGCGTCGTCCTCGCGGTGGTTCCAGTGGTTCGCGGCGCCAGAAAGTTCCAGCGGTGGCTCGGCGAACTCCGGCTGTTCCTGCCATTCGCCGTAACTATTTGGCTCGTAGCCGAGGGTGCTGCCGTGGTTATCGTCCACCCGCATAGAGCCATCGCGATGATAGCTGTGGAAAGGACAGCGCGCCTTGTTGACTGGGATCAGGTGATGGTTGACCCCCAACCGGTAGCGTTGAGCATCGCCGTAGGAGAAGAGCCGCCCTTGCAGCATCTTGTCCGGCGAAAAGCCGACACCCGGGACGATGTTGGCTGGGTTAAAGGCTGCCTGCTCAACCTCGGCGAAGTAATTGTCGGGGTTGCGGTTGAGTTCTAGCACTCCAACCTCAATCAATGGATAATCCCCATGGGGCCATACCTTGGTCAAGTCAAAGGGATTAAAGGGGCAGTTTTTCGCCTGCTCGTCGGTCATCACTTGAATCTTCATATCCCAGCGGGGGAACTCGCCATCTTCGAGACTGTCGTACAGATCACGCTGGTTACTTTCCCGACATTTTCCGATAATCGCCTCGGCTTCGGCATCGGTAAGATTCTGGATGCCTTGCTGGGTCTTGAAGTGGAATTTGACCCAAATGCGTTCATTTTCTGCGTTAATCAGGCTGTAGGCGTGGCTACCGAAACCGTCCATGTGGCGAAAAGAGCGGGGGATGCCGCGCTCGCTCATGGTGATGGTTACTTGATGCAGCGCTTCGGGGAGCAGGGTCCAGAAGTCCCAGTTGTTTTTAGCGCTGCGTAGGTTGGTACGTGGATCGCGCTTGACTACGTGGTTTAGGTCGGGGAATTTCTTTGGATCTTTGAGGAAGAAGACCGGAGTGTTATTGCCGACTAGGTCCCAGTTACCCTCCTCGGTATAGAACTTCATGGCGAAGCCGCGAATA
>JAQUDG010000009.1 GCA_028685815.1 Desulfuromonas sp. | reverse complement strand
GGAAGAGGCGTTATAGAGACTGTTTTTTTATGCTCAACTCCCGGTATCCATAGGGTGTCACCTGCTTTTATCTGAGATATATTTCTAATGCTATTGCGCCGCGCAATATCCTCGACGGGGACACCATAGGTTTTGCTTATGCGGTACATTGTCTGTCCCGGCAATACCACGTGTTGTACGCCTTTGGTGCTGCAACCGCACACACCTAGTAGCAGAAACACGAGCATCAGTTTCCGCCAGGAATTCAACCTAAGATAGTTATTTGAGTTTTGTATCCCCATGGTCAGAAAATATAGCGGATAAGGACAAAACCTCCAACAAGCAATATGCAAAACACTATAGATAATTTATTAAAATGCCGCTCAGTAAACTTGCGCGTCTGTTCACCATAAAAGTAGATAAGCACTGCTATCATAAAAAAGCGCATCCCTCGACTAACAATCGCGGCGAGGACGAAAATCGGCAGATTTAGGACAAAAACCCCAGCTCCGATGGTAATAATTTTAAATGGGATGGGGGTAAATCCTGCAGTAAATACTATCCAGAATCCGTATTGGATAAAATATTCCTGCATTTGTTGAAATAGGTGCGGAGTAAACCCTGGGATCCAGGCAAAAAACCAGGGAGAAGCCATATCCCAGAACCAAAACCCTATGGCGTAGCCCGCCACAGCACCAATTACTGAACCTACGGTGGCCAAGGTGGCAAAATGGAAACTTCTCGTAGGAGTGGTGTAGCCTAGAGCTAAAAGGAGGATATCGGGTGGAATGGGAAAAAAAGAAGCCTCGGCAAGAGCTAGCACGAAGAGGGCTAATGCCCCTACCGAAGAATCGGCCCAGTGCAACACCCAGTTGTAGAGAGAACGGATCGGAGAACGTATTGAGGAGTGAACGGATTTAGTCACTGAGCGTAACCATCGAGCTACTCATTGGGCCACCCACTTTGGCCGATAAGCGGAACAAAGCGACATAAAAGGAGATCTTCTTCACGATAGGTATTGTCCGCCATGCGGGTAATCCGGCGTAGAGTTTGGGTGTCTTCTCCTCCCACGGGGATAACCAAGCGCCCCAATGGTGCAAGCTGACTCAAATATTCTTGTGGGACATCAGGCGCTCCGGCAGTGACAAGAATTACCTCATAGGGCTGATGCTCTGTCCACCCAAGGGTGCCGTCACTGACCTTTATGTGGACATTGTTATACTGAAGGGTATCGAGGATACGGCGTGCGCGACGCGCAAGCACAACGATGCGCTCAACACTGTAAACTTGCGCGGCCATGCGCGATAAAACAGCAGCCTGATAACCAGAACCAGTGCCTATCTCCAGCACCTTCTCATCCCCAATCAACTGCGCGGCCTCAGTCATCACTGCAACCATATAGGGCTGCGAGATGGTCTGCTTTTCCCCTATAGGAAGGGCGTAATCCGTGTAAGCCTGGCTTTGGAGAGCGTCTTCCACAAATTTATGGCGTGGAATATTTCCCATTACTTCTAAGACGCGTGGATCTTTTATGCCGCGCTGAACAAGGTGTTTTTCCACCATGCGACGTCGGGCTACAGCATAATCCATCAGAAACAATCACCTGCAAAATAAATGTTGAATGGCTGGCATCGCGTGCTCACGTTATGGTAAACGTGCGCGTAGTTTCTGTAATTCTTTGCGAATTTCGCAAAGGTACTCGCGATCTGTGAGGGTAACGGGAACAGAATCTATATTTTTTTTTCTGGCTTTGAGGTGCTTTCGTGCTCCAGCGATGGTAAATCCCTGTTCGTACAAAAGCTCTTTAATCTCAAGGGCTAACTCAATATCGCGACGCTCGTATTGACGCTGTTTACCTCGACTTTTAGCCGGGGAGAACATGCGGAACTCTGACTCCCAGTAGCGCAACACATGCGGTTTAACCCCGGTTAAGGACGCTACTTCGCCAATTTTAAAGTAGAATTTATCCGGAATATCAACAGCCATTGCGCCCTACTGAAGTATGCAGATTTTAGTTATTATCGCCATTGATGGTATTTTTAAGTACCTGACTGGGTTTGAAGGTGAGTATTTTTCGTGCTGAGATCTCGATCTCTTCGCCAGTCTGGGGGTTGCGCCCTCTTCTGGTAGCCTTTTGCTTAACCTCAAAGTTTCCAAAACCCGCTATCTTAATTTTATCTCCGCGTTCAAGCGTCTGCTTCATCAACTCAAAGACAGCCTCAACTATCTCAGCGGATTCCTTCTTCGAAAACCCAGTTTTATAGTAAACATTTTCTATAAGATCCGCCTTCGTCATACTACCTCCGTAACAGTGGACACAAGCATACGCATAACCATCGCCTAAGCTGCTATATATATTAAACTTATTGGACTTTATACCACGCTAAGCGAGCAGCTATCAACTGCTATCTGATTTCGGCTCCTAGGTTTTGGTGTAGTGCTTTAACGATTTTAGCATGCATGGCACTAATCTCTTCTTCTGCGAGGGTTTTCTCTGCAGAACGATAACGCATACGCAACGCCAAACTTTTCATCCCTTCCGAGATCCCCTTGCCAGCGTATATGTCAAACAAAACCACATCTTCCAGATACTTTACCTTAATGTTATTTATAACTTCAAGCATCTGTTGAGCGGTAATCTCTTCTTTAACGAGAAACGCGCTATCCCGATATGAATCAGGAAATTTAGAAATAGGTTTGAATGTTTGCGTCTGTCCGCTACGGGCAAACAGTTTTTCAACATCTAACTCTGCTATATATACAGGCTGCTCAATAGAATAATGTTCCTGCACCTGGGGGTGCAGTTCTCCCAATACACCAACTTTTATCGCATTTCGCCCACCACAGTAAACAGAGCAGGATTTGCCCGGATGTAGGTATGGTTCTGGGCTATCAGGGATAAACACCGGGGACTCTAGCCCAAAACGCTCAAATACGACCTCAGCAATCCCTTTGAGATCATAGAAATCAACCTCGACATTAGTGTGAGCCCAACCCTGGCGTTCACGCTGCCCTGATAATGCGAAACACAAGTTCATCCGTTCATCTGGTTGCGCAGATTCGCCAGGGATAAAAACAGGGCGTAGCTCAAATAAACTTAAATCAGAACTCTTGTGTGCAAGGTTGCGTCCAAGTGTATCAAGCATCGCAGGAACCAGGGATGTGCGCATTACCGACTGCTCTTCAGTCAGCGGATTAAGCACCGCTACATGCCGACGGCGATAATCATCCGCATTCAAGCACAGGCGCTCGTAAACTAGCGTAGACTCAAATGAATAATTAATTATCTCGCGCATCCCCTGTGCTACTACGACATTTCGCAATTCACGCACGAAATCAATCTGGTGCGTATCGATTGGTGGCACCACCTGGCTGACCGGCATGGTTATAGGTATATTATCGTATCCATTCAAGCGTGCAACTTCTTCAATCAAATCCACTTCACGTTCGAGGTCATGACGAGCTGTAGGGACAGTCACTTCGGTCGTATCCATGTCCAAGCGCTGTGGACAAAGACCGATAGAGGCTAATAGTTGCTCTATTTGCTCCAAACCTAACTCAAGCCCGAGCAGAGCATTGGTTCGCTTGCGATTGATTACAATTATTCGCTTTTGGATTGGGCAAGGATAGGCATCAATAGCATTCTCCAAAACGGTTGCCCCGCATATTTGTTGTATCAGATCAGCTGCACGGTCAAGCGCCAATGGCACCATATCTATATCTGCACCACGCTCGAAGCGATGTGATGCTTCAGAATGAATTCCGGTCTTTTTGCTGGTGCGGCGGATAGAACGGGGGTCGAAGTATGCACTTTCCAGCAGAATGTCGACGGTATCATGCGTAACTTCAGAATTTTCACCGCCCATCACCCCAGCTAAAGCTATAGGCTTCTCTGCGTCGCACACCACCACATCTTCACTACACAGTTCATGTAACTGACCATCTAGGGTGGTAAAACTGCTTGCTTCAGCAGCCTGGCGCACAACTATCCTTTTACCCGCAAGACGATTAAAATCAAAGGCGTGGAGCGGATGGCCTAATTCCATAAGAACATAGTTGGTAACATCTACTATGTTATTTATAGAACGCATCCCCACCGCCTCAAGACGTTGTATAAGCCATTGAGGTGAGGGGCCAACCCTTACCCCCCGAACAAGGCGAGCCATATAGCGCGGGCAGCCCTCTGGGGTCTCGATGCTAACCGAAGTCAGCGCATTGATCTCTGTATCGATGGGTGCAAATGTCGCACGTGCTGGCAAGTGTAAAGGCTTATGCGTAAATGCGGCGACCTCACGTGCTATCCCTAAGACACTTAGACAATCCGCACGATTTGGAGTTAAGCCAATTTCGTAGCGCACATCTTTTAAACCGAGGGCTTCAAAAACAGGGGTACCTAGTTCAAGGCCTGAGGGTAAAATCAAAATCCCTTCAGATTCTTTTCCTAGCCCTAGCTCAGTAACTGAACAGAGCATCCCCCGCGACTCTTCTCCTCTAATTTTGGATTTTTTAATTTTCAATCCATCCGGTAAGACTGTACCTACCTGGGCAAGGGCTACCAGATCACCAGCTTTGTGGTTAGTCGCGCCGCAGACCACAGGAATCACTTCCGCGCCATTAAACACCTGACACTTGGTAAGTCTATCGGCCTGCGGGTGTGGTTCTACACTGTCAAGACGGGCAACCACTACCGAATCGAGCCCGGCGCCAATCTCCTGCATATATTCCACTTCCAGCCCTGCCATAGTGAGCTGATGTGATAATTGCTGTGCCGAAAGGTCGAAATCGACAAATTCCTTAAGCCACTTATGGGTAACAATCATGCTGACTTCCTTCTAGTGCTTCTCTGAGTATCGAGGAAAAGACTGCGCGGTTTTGCGAATTAACTTAGCAGTTTAAAAAGTTATTAGGCACAAAACTGGCGTAAAAAGCGAACGTCGTTTTCAAAAAACAGACGCAAATCATTGACGCCATATTTAAGCATGGCGATACGCTCCAACCCCATACCAAAGGCAAACCCGCTGTATTTTTCGCTGGAATAGTTGACCGAGGCAAACACTTCGGGATCGATCATGCCACTACCCAGAATTTCGAGCCAACCTGAGTTCTGGCACACTCGACATCCATTGCCACCACAGATAACACATTGGATATCGACTTCAGCGCTGGGCTCAGTAAAGGGGAAAAAGGAGGGCCGGAAACGCACTCCAACATTCTTACCGAAACACTCGGTTATAAATGCCGTCAGGACCCCTTTGAGATCGCCAAAGGTAATATGCTCATCCACCATAAAACCCTCAATCTGGTGGAACATCGGACTGTGGGTAATATCAGAATCTCTTCTGTACACCGTACCTGGAGCAATGATACGGAGCGGGGGCTGATGCTGGAGCATACTGCGAATCTGTACCGGCGATGTGTGGGTACGCAGAACCTCATTATCCGTAATATAAAAGGTGTCCTGCATATCACGGGCAGGATGATCCTTGGGGAGATTAAGCGCCTCGAAATTGTAGAAATCTTCTTCAACCTCTGGACCCTGGGCGACGGAAAAGCCCAAATAGGAAAAAATCTCAACCAACTCTTCTGTAATCAGCGTAATCGGGTGCTTCGTTCCGATCCTCTGATGGCGACCAGGCAAGGTGACGTCAATGCGTTCCTGCTCCATCCGTTCAGCCAAATGCTGATGCTTCAACGTCTGCAGTTGCTGCTCAAAAACGCTAGCCAGTTCATCTTTAACTTTGTTGGCGACAGCACCTATTATGGGACGCTCCTCGGCTGTGAGCTTGCCCATATCTTTCATAATAGCGGTTAGTCGCCCTTTTTTCCCCAGATACTGAACACGGATGCTGTGCAGATCAACTTCATTGCCAGCCTCAAGCAAAGCCTTGCGGGCTTCGATTAGCATTGCCTTAAGTTGTTGTTCCATAAGCATTTACCTTGAATAAATAACTATTAAATCGGGATGGTCAGCACAATAAACACGGACAGCTAGGGTTAAGTCACCAGCGCTGAAACGAGAAATGAGGTGAGGCACACTCACCCCACCCCATTTCTTGTAAGCAAAATCAATGTCTTGGTTTACTGAAGCTGCGCTTTGGCCTTGCCAACAACTTGGCTGAAACCTGCTGCGTCAGTGACGGCAATCTCCGCAAGGACCTTACGGTCCAGGGCAATGCCAGCCAGTTTAAGGCCATGCACAAGTTTGCTATAACTCAAACCATCGATGCGTGCTGCTGCATTGATGCGCGCAATCCACAAAGCACGAAAATCTCTCTTTTTGGTTCTACGGTCGCGATAAGCATAGTTCAGAGCCCGGTCTACAGCCTCCGCTGCACTACGAAATAATTTGCCACGTGCGCCACGGTAACCTTTAGCTAACGTAAGAACTTTATTACGACGACGTCTCGCTTTGAATCCTCTTTTTACTCTCGGCATTTCGCTACTCCTGATATTCTAATGAATGAAAAAATGCGACTTTCGATCGCAGCCGGATCTGAAGGGGGAGACAAATCCCCGCAGTTCTCGGTCTTAAAGCCGAACATGTGAACATCAACCGATGTTCAGGCACAACAAATTTCGGTATTACTTGTTACAAATACGGAATCAAACTACTGATGTTTTTGTGATCAGCGGCATGAACCAAGGTTCCTTGACGCAGGTCACGTTTGCGCTTGGTGGTTTTCTTGGTCAGAATGTGACTAGTAAATGCTTTGCTGCGGGCAATTTTGCCTGTGCCGGTTCTCTTGAAACGCTTGGCAGCACCACGGTTTGTTTTAATCTTAGGCATTGGAATCTCCTGATAAATATAAATAGAGGCCTTAACAAGCCTGTCGTTTACACATACGCCATGTGGCATTAACTTGATGACGAGCCACCTTTGGCAGTTCTTAAATCAAGCAGAGTCAGTTATTCATTTACTTCTTTGGCGCCATAACCATATGCATAAAACGTCCGCGCATGCTGGGGAACGACTCAACTACCCCAACATCACTTGACGCCTCAGCAACTCGTTGCAACAAATCCCGTCCAAACTGCGGATGGGTAACTTCGCGACCCCGAAACATAATGGTAACCTTAACCTTGTTGCCAGCTTCAAGAAAACGCCGCGCATTTCTGACTTTAACTTCAAAATCGTGAGTCTCGGTCTTTGGGCGAAGCTTAACTTCCTTAAGCTCTACCCTGGCAGTCTTTTTCTTGGCTTCAGCTGAGCGTTTCTGCTGTTGATATCTAAATTTACCGTAATCCATGATACGGCACACTGGGGGGCTGGCCTGCGGCGATACCTCAACCAGATCAAGGCCACTCTCAGCTGCTGCTTCCAGTGCTTGAGCCAAAGGCATAACCCCGAGTTGTTCCCCTTCAGGGTCAACCACTCGCACCTCACTTGCCCGGATCTCACGATTGATGTTTGTCTCTTGCTTAGCTATGGTGACACCTCCTAATGATATTTATGACATTCCTGCATTTCATAGGCGCTGAAATCTTCAACGGACATGGGGTCGAGGTTATCACCATTTCTGAATCTTGGCGTAACCGTTTCACTTTCCATCTCCTTGTCGCCGATAACAAGCATATACGGTATTTTCTGCAGTTGTGCTTCACGGATTTTAAAACCCAACTTCTCGTTACGCACATCTTTTTCTACACGCACCCCTGCATCCCGCAGGCGCCGAGCCACATCAAGCGCATAATCATGCTGATTGTCCGTAACATTAATTACTATGGCCTGGACAGGTGCAATCCACAACGGGAAATTGCCGGCAAAGTGCTCGATCAGAATCCCAATAAATCGCTCCACCGAACCAAGAATTACTCGGTGGATCATTACGGGACGGTGTTTCTCTCCATCGGCACCCACATAGTGCAGGTCGAAACGCTCTGGCAGGGTAAAATCGCACTGGATAGTAGCACACTGCCAATGTCTGTCAAGCGCGTCCTTGAGTTTCACATCGATCTTAGGGCCGTAGAAAGCGCCATCCCCTTCGTTGATTTCAAAGGTGCGACCAGTGTCTTCCAATGCGGTCATTAGCGCCTTGGTAGCGCGCTCCCAGTCAGCATCGGTGCCAATAGATTTCTCAGGCCTGGTAGAGATTTCCAACTCATACTCAAAGCCAAAAATCCCCATCACATCTTGAACGAACTGTAGAACCGCTTTTATTTCGCTGTCAAGTTGTTCAGGAGTACACAGGATGTGCGCATCGTCTTGGGTAAAACCGCGCACCCTAGTCAGGCCATGCAACACGCCTGACTTTTCGTGCCGGTGGACCGTTCCAAGTTCGAAGTAACGCAGAGGCAAATCGCGGTACGAGCGCATCTTGCTTTTGTAGATCAGCATATGGGCTAGACAGTTCATCGGCTTAATACCAAACCCCTGCCCCTCAACATCGGTAAAATACATGTTTTCGCTGTAATTATCGAAGTGCCCAGATGTTTTCCATAGATCAGTACGCAATATTTGCGGACCCTGTACAAGGTCGTAGTCCCGTCGAATATGCTCCTTACGCTCAAAATCCTCAATAACCGTACGTAGCATAGCACCACGGGGATGCCAGATAACCAGCCCAGCCCCAGCTTCCTCGCTGAAGGAAAACAGGTCTAGTTCTTTGCCTAACTTTCTATGGTCGCGCTTGCGTGCTTCTTCCAAATGTAGAAGATACTTTTTCAGCTGTTTATTATCCGGAAACGCGGTGGCATAAATACGTTGCAACATGGGACGTTTTTCATCCCCGCGCCAATAAGCTCCAGCTAAACTTGTAAGCTTGAATGCTTTTATTTTTGCAGTTGAAGGCAGGTGAGGACCGCGGCACAAGTCAACAAAGTCGCCCTGTTGATATAACGAAACGGTTTCATGCTCCAAGTCTTCAATAAGCTCGACCTTGAAACTCTCTCCCATCGATTCAAACAACTCTATCGCTTCCTGACGTGAAACTTCACTGCGTTGCACCGACAAATCCTGCTTTGCCAGTTCCTGCATCCGCGCCTCAATAGCGATAAAATCCTCAGGAACAAAGGTATGTTCTGGAGAATAGAAATCGTAGTAAAAGCCATTTTGAATGGACGGACCAATCGTGACCTGAACCTTGTCTTTGTAAATATCTTTAACAGCATGCGCCATTAAGTGAGCGGTGGTATGGCGGTAAACATCGAGCCCTGCGGGACTATCGAGGGTTATGATTTCCACACTAGCATCATGCTCAAGCGCTCGACTCAAGTCGACAAGCGAGCCATCTACCTTTGCTGCCACCGCCTGACGCGCTAAGCCTTCGCTTATGGAACGAGCGACATCGTATGGGGTAGCCCCTACGTCGTAAGCTTTGGATGAACCATCGGGCAGTTGAATGTTTATCTGTGCCATGCTTTCCCTCCGGACTCGGATCTGCCTCAGGCAGGCAAGTGATCCTATACGCAAAAAGGCACCTCTACGGATGCCTTTTATCTGCCTTAGATGCTACGCCGGATAAGTCAGCAACCAGATATACCAGTTTAAAATAAACCGTTTTCATATCTTGGGCTGAATCCAGCGGCACTAACAAATATCAACTAATTGCATAAAATCTGGTAGGCACGGGCGGGATTGAACCGCCGACCCCTACCGTGTCAGGGTAGTGCTCTCCCACTGAGCTACGTGCCTGCAATCAGTTAATCAGTACAACCTTTTGTAACATCGTGGACTTATACGCGTTTCAAATTGCCCTGTCAAGCGTCTAATTGAGTAGAAACAGGGCTGTAGGGGTAAAAAAACTTTACCCGCACGCTACTTTAATATATCAATAGCACTATGTAAAAAACCAGCCGGAACTCGGATACTGAACCAAAGCACTAGCAAACATCATTCAAATTCGGACCGCAACAAATTTTTGGAGCATGGCGTGGGCACTACTAATATGAGCACCATAATAGATCTGCTACACAGCAGTTGCATGAAGCATCCTGATAAGACCGCACTACGCGAGAAAGTAGGCAACGCTTGGACATGCACCAGCTATGCAGACTTGTGGCGCGAATCCGACCTTATAGCCGCAGGGTTGCAACGCCTCAATATTGAAGAACAAGCGCGCGTCGCCCTTCTGGGCCCTTCGTCTGTGCGTTGGGTCGCAAGCTACCTAGGAATAATGAAGAGCAGGTGCATAGCTATTCCAGTAGATAAGGATCTAAAACTCAACGAGGTACGCCACATTCTCAGCGACGCTTCAGTCAGTGCAATTTTTACCACCACTGATTACGTGGAGTTGCTCCTTGAGTTGAAAACAAAACTACCGGATCTAAAGCATATAATAGTAATGAATTCTTCCGCCAAGGAATATAGCGCACACATTGAGGCATTCAACCTTATAGGCGACCTAGTAAGCGAGTGGCACATGCTCATAAATGAGCTGAATATCCCACGCGAAAAAGCCGAAAGGCTTGAAAGAGTAGCGAGCAAGGCCCACAAATTATTAACCTCCTCCGTGAGAACGAAAACGTCCCCAGAGGATGACAAAAACGATCTATTTACTCCCCATGCTAAATTGCGCGAAGACGCTTTAAAGAAAGGTGTGCTGCTTAATTTTAGCCAGTTTGTCGGTAAAGAGAGTGGGGCCCCGGTACAGTTAATGAGTAGCGATACCGCTATCATATTATACACTTCAGGAACTACCGGACGCTCGAAGGGTGCTATTCTCAGTCATGGCAATATCACCGCCAATATCAAGGACCTCATTCCCCATTTTCAGCTTGGCCCCAACATTCATACCCTCTCCTTTCTACCCATTAACCATGTATTTGAGCAGGTGTGCGGTGTTCTTCTTCCGCTTACGCTCGGCGGAACTGTATCATTCGCCCAATCCCTTAAAAAGCTAGGAGAAAACCTCACCGAGGTGCAACCGACATTTCTGTTGGGGGTTCCGGCCGTGTACAGAATTTTCCTTGAACGGATAAATAAAGGCATCAACACTAGCAAGATGAACAAAACACTCTACACCCTGCCCTTGACTCGTTCTTTAGTACGCAAAAAAATACGGGATAGCCTAGGAGGTGGGACGATCTTTGTCAGTGGCGGCGCGGCACTAGATCCCCATCTGGTGAGAGAATTTAAGCAGTTTGGGATTCAGATATATCAAGGCTACGGCATAACAGAAACTGCCCCAGTAATCACCGCTGAGCAACCAGGCTGTACCCAAGTCGGCAGCGTTGGACACCCGTTACCCTCTGTTGAAGTTCGCATAAAAGACCCAAATGAGGAAGGAGTGGGCGAAATAATCTGCAAAGGGCCCAACGTTATGCAGGGTTATCTCAACAACGAAGAGGCGACCCATAACGTCCTTATTGACGGCTGGTACCATACTGGAGATATGGGAAAGATAGATTCGGCTGGATTTGTCACCATCTGCGGCAGGGTAAAGAACTTGATCGTAACCCCTAACGGGAAAAATGTTTATCCTGAAGAGGTAGAGAATGAGCTTCTTGGCAGTCCGTTCATAAGCGAAGTGATGGTCTATGGCCACAAAGTTGGCCTCGCGATGGAAGAAGTACATGCACAGATTTATCCCGACCAGGAAGCCATTGACAACTACGCACAGGAAACAAACACCTATCCGATGACCCAAGCACAAATAGAGGCCCTGTTGCGTCAGGAAGTTCTTAAAATCGGCAAAGCATTGGCGGACTATAAAAAGGTCAAGAAATTCACCGTGCGTGAAGACGAATTTCCCAAGACGACTACGCGAAAAATAAAGCGCTTCGCCGTTGAAGCTGACGTCAGCGCAACCGAATAAAAAGTTTGGGCCGAAGATGTGCTTCATATGCGAAGCTTTTCTTCGGCCCAACCACAGAGTCCATCTATTTCCTTTACCCTTATCTCATAAACTATGAGATAGCTCTAGCCTCACCCTAACAATTCTTTTGTATCTTTGGCATATTTTCTAAAATATTGTTCCAAGCTACCAACATCTTCTTTATTCAACTTATCCCACACCTTTTGATGTACAGGGACAGGAGCCTGGGCAAAAAAAGCAGACCACTCGTCCCGAGTTCTGCTGTTAAGGGAAAGCCGCTCGGCTTCACCACGTGTCTTATGACAGTTTGAGCATACGGTGCGGTAGGTTTCTTTCCCAGCGCGCCAATCAGCCGCTAAACACAGATCTGAACTGAAAACACTCAATAAAATCAGGCATATTAAACTTGAAAACAATTTTTTCATATTCAAACTCCCTGTCGCAAAGCAAACAATAATTACTCATCTTCGAACAAACTCAGTGTATTTCTAAGAAAAAACAGCTAAGAAAGCTGTCTATTGGGGTTATAGATTATTGCTAAAAAGCTCCAAGGTGGTAGCAGATACCTTCATAAATCTGAAAGTAGGCAGTTTAAAAAGAGCTTCCAGCACTAGGTAGCAGCTATTAAACAGGCGCGAATTCTAGCAAGAGCTATGGGGCGCTGCCCGTTGCTTAAGATACTTTCCCCAGCAAGGGCTTTATCGCATCTCGTTAAGGATGAGGCGCAGAGGCAAGTCTAAAATTGAGTTACTGTTCCATCCTTGCCTAGCTCATATATTGAACAGTCATTCCATTCTTTTTGGCGCAAGTATAAGAGTACCCACATTCTTGGGTGTGCAAAGCTATATAGAGCGTATCACCCCAATGCTCGTCGGGGCGGGCTGAATCTGCGCCCCGACCTTAAGACCCAAGAAGATGCCTACCCACACCCCAGTAATTCTTTTACATCTTTAGCATGTTTTCTAAAATACAGTTCCAAACTGCTAATGCCATCTTTATCCAACTTACCCCACGCCTGCTGGTGCACTGGAGCGGGGGACTGAGAGAAAAAAGCAGACCACTCTGCACGAGTTTTACTGTTAAGGGAAATACGTCCAGCTTCGCCACGTGTCTTATGACAGCTAGAGCACACGGAACGAAAGGAATCCTTACCTTCGCGCCAATCGGCAGCAGCTGCACACGGACCAGAACTTAAAAAGCTCAACAAGATCAGACCCATTAAACTTACGCACACTTTTTGCACATTCACACTCCCTCTTACAAGGCGAATAAGAATTACTAATCCTCGGGCAAACGAAATGTATCTACGGATAAGAGCAGTTCTGAAGACTGCTTATTGAGACCGGTGGTTATTTTGGAAGAATCTTCAACGTGTCTTTGAGCAATTTGTGAAATCTCAACCACTCGCAGCATAGCCTCATCGACATTTTTAGTTATTTCCAACTGCGCTTTAGAAAGTTCCGAAATTTCGGTGACCACACTTTTCGACTTCTCAATTGCATCTTTAATAGAATTAAACGCATCTCCGGTATCCTGAGCCAATCGTGTCTGGCTCTCAACAGTCTTGGTCTCTTCTTCAAGGGATGCGGTAACTTCGCCTGCATCTGTCTGAATAGACTTTATAACTCCATTTATCTGCTTTGTCGCTTCAGCTGACTTGTCCGCCAAGCGTTTGATTTCATCCGATATGACCAGAAACCCACGTCCTTGCTCTCCTGCACGCGAGGCCTCGATTGAAGCATTCATCGCCAGTATCGTAGTCCGCGTGGCAATATCTGAGATCAACTTCGATATTGTGCCGATTTCGAGGATACGCTCTGATAAGTTTTTCATCTTTTTGTTGATAACTTGCACCGTAATGCGGATTAACTGCATGCCGTCGATGTTGTCGTTGACCAAATCTTGCCCTTTTGCGGTAACCAAGTCTACTTGCATTGACACTTCCTGTGCCAATGCGGCCTTTTCAGTAATTTCCTGAGCAGCAACCTCAGATTTTTCCACCGCCTTGGTTACCTTTTCAATCTGAGTACTCTGAGCCAGCGCCCCAGCTTCAAGATCCTGGAATATCTGCATGAGGTATTTTGACTGGATACCAACGTCATCAGCGCTTCGCTTTGTTTCTTTGAGCAGATCCGCCAGACTCTCAACCATTAGGTTATACGCATCGGCAACTGAGCCGAAAGCGTCAGCAGTAACCGGTGCCTTAAGGGTAAGGTCACCTTCAGCAGCTTCACTAACCACGTCTAAGAACCCAATC
The DNA here is from genome assembly GCA_028685815.1 of Desulfuromonas sp. Classification (GTDB taxonomy): domain Bacteria; phylum Desulfobacterota; class Desulfuromonadia; order Desulfuromonadales; family Desulfuromonadaceae; genus JAIVHC01. The sequence continues at coordinate 27,020 of JAQUDG010000009.1, read as the reverse complement.
AAGTTCTCCTGGGTAGTTTCACGGTCCGCATCCGCCAGAATCGCTTCTTTGTATTGCCCAACAGCCTCACTGATCAGCAATGTTGCCGCACCAATCTCATCGCGGGGAATTGCGGTAATTTCACTGAAATCACCTTCGTAAATGCGATTAGCGGTCTGACGCAACAACTGTACCGAACCAATCAGGCGCCTATTTCTCAAGGAGATTAATCCTACAACCAAGATAAATAGAAGTATTATAACGCCTAACACCGTATGGAAAACAACATCCTGACTTGAAGCAGAATGCTGCAGGCTGACCTCTTTTTTAAAATTTCCGCGAAGGGTGTTGATATTCTGGTTAAACTCGCGCACATCCTGCTTATATTCGGCATACTGCATGGATGTAGCGGCAAAACTTTTCTTTAACGCCAAATCACCCACGACCAAAGTCAGGCGTTTTTCAAGACTAGTGTAAACATCGTCCAGGATATCGAGGGTTTTCAACGATTGATAGCGGGTGAAATCTGGGACCTGAATCTTGAGATAGCGCAAAACACTATTAACCCAAGTGGTGCCAACTTCACCGCTGTCGATCGCAACTAATCTGCGCAGTTGGTTAAGTTCTGAATTCACCTGTAGCAACACTTCCTTGATTTGGCTTGCTTTCTTTTCAGCTTCATTAATACTCTTTTGCTGAGCAGCAGAAACCAACTCCCCTTCTAAAACTTGCAGATCTGACATAGTAATTAACAGGCCATCCAGAACCTGCATCCGCTCCATTGCCGAAACAGCCTTCTGATGCCCAGAGTCAGAGAGCATGTGATAGGTGGCAAAATTGAGAAAAAGAAGCAGCACAATCAACGCCCCCATCGAGAGCAAGTTGCGTGTCGTTATCATTTTGACACTGGATATTTTACGCGCATGATCAGACATAATTGAACTTTCTCCCTTAAAACTTTCCCCAGCAGGCTGTTGTCCAGTAGGACCTCTACCAACAGAATTTTTTGGCAACCTCAATACTATCAATACAGACTAATTTTAAATATTAGTACAAAGTAAGCTCGCGCAATTTCCCGAGAAGCGAATCTTCATCAAATGGTTTGACCAAATAGCCGCAAGCCCCCATATTTAAAGCTTTTTCTTTGTGCTGCGAACCTGCTCTAGATGTAATTACCACTACCGGAACAGCAGCGAGTGATTCACGTCGCTTCAACTCAGCCAGCAGTTCATACCCGTGCATCACTGGCATTTCCAGGTCAGTAAAAACAAAGTCCACTTTCTCTGTTTCAAGCAGATTTAGTGCTTCCTGTCCATTGACTGCAGTGAGAACCTCAATTCCGTTCCCTTCGAGAATAAGGCTTGCGTACTTGCGTACACTAAGTGAGTCGTCAACGATAAGAACCCTTAAACTTCGTTTTGTGTCGGCAATTGGGGCTGCTGGGGCATGCAAATTCTGATGGAGGGCGTCACCAACAACATCTACCAAGCGCGCAGGATTGATAACTAAGCGTATATCACCGCCACCTGACACGCTAGTTCCTGAAAAGCACCGCATGGAGTCAAGTAAGGACCCAAACGCACGAATAACCGTGTCTTCCTGTGTCAGGACTTCTTCAACGGAGAGACCAATCCTAGCCCCCATTGTTTTAACGAATAGAACACACCTGCGTGTAGCATCAGCCTCTGGAATGGAAAAACATGTATTTAGATTTAAAATGCGGTAGCGCTCTCCTTGTCTAACCACATGTTCACCAACTACGTCAAGGTCACGCATCCCTTGAATCTCTTCAACCAGTGTTGTGGGAATTACATACAAGTGATGTCCGACGCGAAATTGGACCACGTTTATGATAATAAGCGACAGGGGAATTTGGAGTATAAAACTTGTTCCCTTCCCCTCCTCGGTCACTACGTCTATAGTGCCATTTAGAGCAGAAATTCTGTCAAGGACGACATCCATCCCCACCCCGCGGCCGGAGAGTTCATCGGCATCCACCTGAGTACTAAACCCTGGCCTGAAGATCATATCTATCAGTGCTCGCTGCTCAATATCAAAATCTGGCTCAAGCCATCCCAAGGACACTGCTTTGTCGCGTACTTTTTCAAGCGAGATGCCACGCCCATCATCGGACACGGTTATAACCGCGGAATTCCCTCGCCTGACAGCTGTAATTGTTACCGTGCCTTCTGAAGGTTTTCCTGCTGCGAGTCGTTCGTTTTTGGATTCAATCCCGTGAGCAAGGGCGTTGCGTAGCAAGTGAACCATTGGATCGAATAGCCCCTCAATGACCGTACGGCCAATGAGCGTTTCTCCTCCCTTAAGTTCTAGTTGCGCAGATATATTGTCCTGCGCCCGAAACAGATTGCGGAAGGTGCGTTTGAATCTACGGTATAGATGTTCGACAGGAAGTGTCCGGATAGCCGAGATCTTCTCTTTCATCTCTGCAGTCATACGATCCATCTCATCAACATCTAGACTCAAACTATTGAGGAAGGTGTGTATTTCGGACAACCCCTCATTGATGTCGTTGCTGATCTCCTGCAACTTACGCGAGAAAAGGTTAAGCTCGTCGTAGCGATCAAATTCTAGTTCATCAAAATCTGCAACCGTCAGCTCACTTCGCTTCGATTCTTCGGCACTACTATCGGATGCAATTGAATATTCATGGCGTTCCGAAAACACGCGTATCTCACGCAGGAGACGTTCACGCGCGAAATCTATCTCTTCCTTCATCCCTTCGGCATGACTAACCTGATCGAGGATATGGCTCTTATTGACGGTCAACTCGCCTAGAAGGTTCATCATTTTGTCAATCTGGGCGATATCAACCTTTACGGTATTACTGCTATCGAAACTGACGGTTTCAAAATTGGTGATCCCGACCTCGGGTTGCGTTGTCTCCGCACGCGATATTTTAGTGCTGTCTAGAGCTTGAGTAAAAATACTGTTGAAATTTTGTACCACTTCACTAGCTATCTGCTTATATTCAGGTTTTTCAACTGCATGCAATAGCGCGCGCATGGCATCAATACCAACAAGCATGGCATCAATAGTATTTGTGCTTATAGTTTTGGAGCCAAGCTTGATCTGTTCGAGCAATTCCTCAAACTCATGCGCAATATCACTAATTTCTTTAAACTTGAGCAGCGCAGACGCACCTTTGAGTGTATGCGCGGAACGAAAAAGGCTATCTATGAGCTCAGCTCCAGGGCGCGCATTTTCATCAATTAGAATCTGAGTTTCTATCTGAAGTAAACCGGATTCTAAATAGGCAAGATGCTCTGTAGCTTCATCAAAAAAGAATTCTTTCGCTGAACCAAGATGATCCATGTTATGCCTGCACCTTGTTATCCTGAATAAATGACGCGACTTCAATATGATGGCCGGCAGTTTTCATACTCAACTGCGGTATCGTATCGGATATAAAAGCCACGTCCCCGTTAACGCTTGTTGCCACAACCGCATATGAAGCACTCAAGTCTGTAGAGCTGCTGCTGCCGCTGTCAACCACCGCTAAATTAACTACTGGCACCACAACCCCGCGAATATTGAGCAATCCGACGACAAACGTAGGCGCGAACGGCAAATAAGTGACGGATTCGTATTGATATATCTCTAGCACGTCCTTAATACTTATAAAATACTGCCTGCCCCCAACAAAAAACCGGCAACATAATGGACGCAGCACCTCGTGTTGCTCTTCCTCTGCCTGATGTAGCTTGAGCATAAAAGGAAGGGCAAAGTCATTAATGATGTCCAGATCAGCTTCGTTAAGGAGTGAGTTAAGGTCAGAGGCAGAATCGGCGGCGGCTTCAAAAGTATCTTCCTCTGCGCCGTCTTTGGCCAACGCCAGATAACTACACAGCTCTGTGTACCAAGCAGATATTTTCTCAATATCTGCGTCACCGGACTCCTGTCCCTCATCCAAATGCTGCTCAAGCAAGTGCGCTAAGTTGCTGGTCTGAAAACGTTTTACAAGCGCTGCTGTTCCCTTTACGGTATGCGCCGCTCGGCGTGCAAGCTCAACTATTTCATCCGTCTCGGTTCCATCGCGATATGTCTGAATAAAGGTCGCAATTTGCTCCAGGGCCAATTCTGTCTCTTCAATAAAAACAGGGAGCAATGTTTTCTGAATATCGCTCATACCGATCCCTTTAAATTCGATTATATTGGGCTAGTCTTACTCGCGGTCGGCTAGTTAGCTCAAAGCTACTCCCACCCGACCGCGTAGGGCATCTATACGTGTTCACCGTACATATCCGAGTAAAACCTAACTGATCGCCACAGCTCCAGCCATGTATAGCGTGGAAGCAATACCTCTTACCACATCCGCACTAAATTCGCTTACCGCAAGCAATTCGGCCATGGTCCTGCCATCCATTTTGGCAACCAAGTCGGCTTCATCATATGTTAATAATTCGCGCTGCATAAGGTCAGCGCATGCCGGGAGACGCTGCACCCGCAAGCCTTCTTCGAAGAACATAGGTGCGGGAGGAAGGGGTCGCGCCCCGACAAGCAATACCTCGGGCATGGGCATCCTGAATGAAATATCGGTTAGGTTATGGGGGATTTCATCTTTTTCTAGGAAGAAACTGCCTTTTCCTACTACCATTGCCTTGGTCACCGCGTCCTGGGCATGTTGGCGCAAATAGTACATCAAATCTTCTTCGCTGATGATATTTCGCGCGACCAAGGCACGTCCTATGGGCACGCCGCTTACCCTTGATTCAAGAATCACCTCCTGCAGCACTTTATTGTCGCAGGTGAACCGATTATCATCACGCATCATATCAATCAGAAAGGTGTGTGTTCCCTTCTGGCTTGCAGTCGCAAAAACTAAGCACCCACAATCTAGGAAAATCTCTGCAAAGGTATCATCAGAAAAAACAGTCAAACGCCCATTTTGCAGAGTGTTAGCACAAAAATTAAGTATTTCGGCCAGCGACATCTCACTTAAATCTCCAGACAATACAAGCGTCTGATGTTTGACTAGGCCTGCTTCTTTAAGCGTGTCAGCCAACACGTTCTTCATAAGAACCGGAAAATCTTTCTGAAAGTAGGCGCGCACAACTTTATCGATTTTATCGTTAATTAAATCGATAGAGATCCCACTATTCACTTTTTCCGACTGGGTGTCGCCGGTTGCAGTCGTTTCGCTGACAGAAAAATTGCCGTCCGCTTTCGAGGCTAACGCTCCTGTTTCGCGCTCAGTCTCGTCGACCTTTTGCAGTACCTCGTTAATTTTTGCAACAAGAACATCAGGTTCGAATGGTTTGGTAAAGTAATGCACAATACCGAAACTCTCTTCAAAAGCCTGTCCGACAACATCACTTTTTGACGAAACCAAGATAACTGGTACATCACGCAGGTGCTCATCTTCACGCAATTCCTTGCAGAACATATGTCCGTTCATGCGCGGCATGACGAAATCAACCAAGATTATCCTCGGGTGGTGCTGTCGGGCCATTTCGAGCCCAGATTCACCGTCCTCGGCTGATATAACGTCAAAGCCATTTTGGCTTAAGACCAATTCGACCAGACGTCTTACCGTAGGCGAATCATCAACTATAAGGACTGTATTTTTACCTCCAACCATATCGTCGACTCCATTAAAGCTATTGAACAACAAATTTATTGACGCAATATATCCATTGCTTTTGCCATTGATACCTTCATACGTTCAAATGCATCCGCTAAAGAGCGGATTTCGTCTCGGGATTTTATATCAAACTCGGCGTCAAGATTGCCTCGGCTTATTTTTTCTGCTACGGAGACAATGTGTTCAATTGGCCTGACGATACTGGTAACGATAAATCTGTCCACTGCAAACAGCACAAGCAGAAAGAAAATACTGAACCCTATGGAAAAGTATAAAATGCGCTGGTACGCTTGAATCTTGACCATCTCAATCGGCACGTAAATAAAGCGTGCTCCCACCACGTCACCTTCCATATAACCGTACCCTGATCTGGTGCCATACTGTTCCACTTGTTCTGGATGCGCGACCTCTGGGACATCGTGGCAGCTTATGCAGTCAGACCCAGCTACCAATGGTTTGGCCACTGCGTAATAGCTCTTACCGTCACGCTCAGTGAATCCCTTCCATTCGCCAACCTCACCCGCTTCCATTTGGTCAATGATCCCATCTTCGAACTGATTTGACAGGCTTTCTTGGTTCAGAGGGTTAGGTGACGCGTAGCGGAAAATATACTCAGGGTATATCTCCTGAACATAGCGAGCTGTTTCTGTCAGCATCAGAACACCTACGCCACTTTCCGGAAAATAAGCATCTGCTGGCACCAGCTTTTCAGCCTTGGGGCGAATGACGTTATGCAAATATTTGGCAGAACTGGACATGACGGCGGCAAATAGATCCGTTTTCTCCTGCGCCTCCCTTTCCATATCTTTGAGCAAGACATAGCCACCGCCTGCAACTGCAACAGCTATTGAAGCAACATAGATAACCGCCAGCACAACAACTATTCGTTTTCTGATCGATAGTTTTTTTAACATTTAGTAACTCCTCAACAACAAATTACATCACATTAGCAAAACGACTAGTCATTTAATCGTTTGCATAAATTCTACGCGCATGTTTTCGGGCACATCCGCTGCTAACTTCTCTACCATGAAGGTGTAATCATCAGCAGGCATGGGTGAATTTCGGGTGTAATCGATTTTCTTAAGTAAGTTCTCTAGCATGACAACCCCTAGCGGACCGACGATGTCCACATACCCGCTGATAACTTTATTTATCTTTGCTGCAGCCACTTGTTCACCGCCGGATGATGGCTTAGCTATATCCGACTTAGCTACACTTGGTTTTTTTTCGGGAGACTTATAAGCACCCTCGCCTAACAGTCGGTCTGTTATGGGGACAGGCAGTTTTTTCTTCGGAACAAAGCCCTTAATAAAACTTACTTCAATTATTTCATGGGAGGAGACGAACTCTATGGTCTCATCAACGTCGAAACGACCAAGCCTGATGTCTACCGCTTCACCATCTTCAATGCTTATCTTGCACAGGTGCTCTGTTCCAGAAAATTGCAGAACAAGCTGGCCGTTTTCGTTCTGTGCATATTTCTGAAACGCTGTCGCAAGGTCCACTACGCGCCTCCAACATATTTTTTAACCGCCAACAGAATATCTACCGGCTCATACGGTTTAACAATGTATTCATCGGCTCCCTGCTTTTTACCCCAAAACTTATCACTTTCGCCTGATTTCGAGGTAGTCAGCACAATAGGGATATTTTTGAGTTCAGGATCGCGCTTTAATGAACGACAAACCTGAAACCCGTTTTTATTTGGCATAATAACGTCAAGGATAATTAGGTCGAATGGCTCTGATCTGGCCTTTTCTTCTGCCTGTAGCCCATCGACAACTGCCACCACCGTATGACCTGTGTTTTTCAGGATTTCTAGCAAAAAGGCCAGTTCTGTTTTACTGTCATCTGCCACTAATATTTTTGCCATACAAATAACTCCCGTCATACAAATCAAAAAGCCTGGACACGATAGCCAAATACAAATTTCAATCCAGGAAACCTATACACAGTCCTGCCCGCGTTTTTACTGACACATCTACTCGACTTCGCTCACATGTTTAAGCGCTATTACATTTACACTCTTAGACAAGAGGTTAATCATTTCCTTAAACACCAAACAACATACTAGTTAAGCCGACATTATAAAACCACTATATTTTACATAAATGTATATAAAAAAGGCCGTGTTATAAAAACACGGCCTTTTTTGTTTTTGCATCCAAAACTCTAAATATATGTTGTTACTCAGCTATCCACTCTTTCGCGCAGTTCTTTACCCACTTTGAAAAAAGGCAGCTTCTTGTTTTTCACCTGAATTGTTTCACCTGTCTTTGGATTCCGTCCAGTATAGGCCTTATATTCCTTTACCACAAAACTGCCAAAACCGCGGATTTCTATTCTACCATCATTACTCAACTCCTCTGTCATGGAATTGAAAATAAGATTAACTATGTGCTCTGCTCGTTTATGTGTCAGATCTTTTTCCAGAGACAAGGCTTCAATAAGTTCCGATTTATTCATCTTCCCCTCCTGCCCTACACCATCCTATGTTCACACACAGCAGCAAGTAAGCTATTAAACATGCTCATGCGCCTACAACCTCTCAAGATACAGTATCACAACTCGGTGTCAACAGCATGCGAACGAATTGGCCCCAACACAACATCCGCCTATCTATCTTTATATAACAGTGAAAGGAGAGAGCGTCCAGATCACTTTTGTTTCCCCGTCGCCAGGATTCACCCACTTATGCGGTAAATGTGATTTGAATGAAATACTGTCACCACTACTAAGAGTGTAGATATTGGTTCCAATCTCCACCTGCAGGCTTCCAGCAAGGAGATAGATTAACTCATCTCCCGGATGATACATACTTTCGACGCCACTTTTCCCTCCCGGAGGAATTGTGCATAAAAACGAAGTGAACTGCGGATCGCGCAACCCCCCGGTAAAAGATTCTGTAAGCATATTGGCATTATTTTCATAAATCGTGGTCTTACGATGCCCTTTTGAAGTAAACACCACTTCGTTTGTAGTTTTAATTTCTTCAACAAAGTAGTCAATACTCTTTTGGAAAACAGCGGCTAGCTTCATCAAAATTTCAACTGAGGGGGTAGTTAAACCCCGTTCTATTCGAGAGATCATATTGGATGAAACCTCAGAATCACACGCTAAATCCTGAATGGTTAGGTTGTTTGACAAACGAATAGCTTTAAGTTTTTTTCCGATTATCTTTCGCAGCTTCATTTATTATCTCCTCAGATCCACACTTACGCTTGGGCAATCACTGGAGCTGGAGAAACTACCCACAATATCGTAGCTTCAGCACGCTCGGGGTTTTCCCAACGATGGGGCAAATTCGCTTTGAAACATATTGAATCCCCCTTGTTTAGCTTGTATGTTTCCCCTTGGATAACAAACAGCATGCAGCCTTCAACCACCAGAGCGAATTCCTCTCCTTTATGCACCATGTCGACCTCTCCGCTGCTACATCCTGCTTGGACGGTGTCATAAAAGACCTTAAAGCCGGGGTCGCGCAGACCCTGAGTCAGACTAACAATATAGTGCTTGTCCTGAAAAAAGAATATTGGCTCACCCTCTCCCGCTCGGGTATAAACAACGGTAGATCCCTTTTCAGCTTCTTCAACAAAATAGCTAATGCTCATGCCGAACACTTCGGCCAACTTCATCAAGATCTCAACAGAAGGGGTAGTGAGCCCGCGCTCTATGCGCGAAATCATGTTGGATGACACCATAGATTTCTGCGCCAACGCCTCAATGGTCATCTCATGTTTAAGACGTACATTTTTGAGTTTCTTGCCGATTAGTGTTTTAACCATGATTTCTCTCCCACAGAATGACAATAGAATGTTGTTCTACCACCCACTTATATTACATGTCAATGTGCGATTTATTCTATATCAGTTTCGAAAGTTTCAAGTGAAACAAAGGGGATATGAGAAACATGCAGGTTTAAAACATTTTTTGAACTAATTGGATACGAGGAATTTTGCTGTTGCTATTACGTCAAACAACCCAAAACAAGTGACTTAAGTGGTGCTATGGCGTAGCACGGACATAAACGAGTACACTTAAAACGTATTAATTGCTGGAATTTTTCTACATTTTCCAACATGTATCTGTTGAGGCCGGGTTTGCGAAGCTTTATATAGCTAAAAAGGTGATGCAGAAAACATGGTACACTAAGTGCTTTATCGAACGCCATGACGGACGAAAGTACACCATCTGTCCCATTAAGCCCCGGCGCTTTCCTCCTCCTTAGCCCGGGGCATTTTTTTGTCGCACGTGAAGTGACCACAAAACAAGTAACAAAGCTACTCAACGACGATACCCAGAGCTCGTCCAGCGACTGCACCCTGCACTTGGACCCGATGCAACTGCCTGTTTGAGCTGCCTACACCTGCACATTCAACTTCCAGATATTCTCCACTAACACCGCGCCAACGTGTGGCTGTTTCTGTATTGGCAGCTGCGCGCGCATGAAACACCACATCCACCTCTTTACCGACAAACCCCAGCGCAAAGGCCTCGGTTTTTACTCGCGCTATCTCACGCAGTTCGGCGGCGCGCGCGCGCCTAAGTCCTACAGGAACTTGGCCAGACATCTGGGCCGCTACTGTTCCACTTCTGGAGCTATAAGGGAACACATGCAGATAGCTAAACGGCAATGCCACGAGCAACGCCTTGGTCTGTTCAAATTCTGCACAGCTTTCCCCGGGAAAGCCAGTTATCACATCAAACCCCAGTCCTGCCTTGGGAAGTACCTGGCGAATTGCAAAGATTTTGTCTCTGAAAAAATCAGCCGAATAGGTACGTCTCATGCGCTGCAGAACTGAATTAGACCCAGATTGAAGGGGGATATGCAGATGCGGGCACACCCGTGGTGAGGTGGAGATTAAATCAATAAGTGCCGGGGTAAGCTCTTGCGGCTCTACCGAACCTAAGCGTATTCGCGCAGCGGAGGTGCTCTGCAGAATTAGCGCAACGAGGCCTGCGAGATCCAGCTGACCGTTCAGATCTTTACCATATTGACCGATGTGGATCCCGGTCAAGACTATTTCGGCAAAACCAACTGCGACAAGAGTTTGAACTTGTGCCACAACATCAGAGGGAAGGACAGAGCGACTACGACCTCTGGCATAAGGGATAATGCAATAGGTGCAGAAATTGTTACATCCAGTCTGTATCTGGACAAATGCTCGGCTGTGGTGGGCAAACCCACTAATAGTAAGTGTGGGGCAGTGCTCTGCTTGCGCAATATCGCTGACTTGAATTTGGGGTCCAGCGGAAGCAAGCAGCGGTTCAAGATCCTGTTTTTCCATATTGCCGAAAACGCGCGTAACCCCTGCCAAGCCAGAAAACATGCTAGGGTCAATCTGCGCCGCACAACCGGTGACAAATATTCTTGCGTTGGGGCAAACTCGGCGTACACGGCGCACCAGTTTGCGCGACTGGGTGTCTGTAGCTCCGGTCACGGTGCAGGTGTTGACAACAACCAGTTCACAATCGTGCACAAGGGTGCCGACCTGGAATCCAATACCCTCCAACTCACCCTGCATGGCGGCAGATTCAAATTGATTCGCCTTGCATCCAAGGGTAAGAATAGCTGCCTTGCGCATCAACAGATCCATCCCCCGCCGAGGAGGGTATCACCGCAGTAAAAAACCGCCGCTTGCCCAGGTGAAATTCCCCCTTGCGGTGCAGCGAATTCTATTGTAGCGCCCGTAGTATCCGGCGTAACCAGCGCATCTACTCCCTGCTGCCGATATCGAATCTGACATTGAACCCTGATACCAACTCCGAAGGTTACATCTACACCCCACACCACATCTCGCACTAAAACCTTCTGGCGCATCAAGTGTTCTTTTTCTCCCACTATCACCTGATTGAGCTGTGCGTCTAACCGGATTACATACAATGGCTCTGGCCAAGCGATCCCAAGGCCGCGCCTTTGGCCAACGGTATAAGCATAGATTCCCTGATGTTGCGCAAGGACGCCGCCATCTACATGAACAATCTCACCGGGGATAATTTCTCCTAGACAATCTTCCTGATCCACCCCCGCGCGAGCAGCGCGTGCAGAGACCAGACGCTTGTAATCATTGTCTGGCACAAAACAGATATCCTGACTTTCAGCATTACTTTCAGCGCTGAGACCAAACCGCTGCGCAGTTTGACGCACCTGATTTTTGCTCATATCCCCAAGGGGGAAGATGAGGCGGGTTAAGTCCGTAGCGGCGACACAGAACATAAAGTAGCTCTGATCCTTGTGATGGTCTGTACCGCGTGCAAGCAACAGTCGCCCTTCAGAACACAAAATGCGGGCGTAGTGACCAGTCGCGAGATAATCATACCCAAGTGTATCCGCCACCTCTAATAGATAGCCGAACTTAAATTCGCGGTTGCATATTATACAGGGATTGGGGGTACTTCCCGCCAGATAAGCACAACAAAAAGGCTGCACAACGCGCTGTTCAAAAGCGGCGCTACAATCTATTACCTGTAGCTCGATGCCGAGCTCAATTGCAGCCTTGCGCGCGGCCGTCTCCACCGCATCTGCTTGTAAGCCCGGTAGAAATCTCAAGGTTACCCCGACGACAGAGTAGCCCTGCTCCAAAAGTAGCCCTGCCGCAACGGTGGAATCTACCCCTCCACTCAGGGCGACAAGTACCTTGCCGGGATATCGTATCAAATCTGTCATCTGGTCAGAAAATCAATGGGAGTGTGGATCTATTTCGCATGAGATGACCTCACAATCGTACTGATTAAGGTCATCAAAAGCAGGACTCATCGCGAGTAATCGCTCCACTGCTGCCGGAAGGTGCTGGATTACGTAATCAACATCTTCTGCGGTATTATGAAAGCCCAGACTTAAACGCACACTGGAATTAAGGGTCATATCATCAGCATGCATAGCGCGCAATACGTGGGAAGCTCCCTCAACCCCAGACGTGCAGGCAGAACCAGAAGAAACAGCAATGCCGAGCATATCCAACGCTAGTAGCAACCCCTCTCCCTCTACGTACGGAAAGGTGAGATTCAGCGTGTTGGGCAGACAATTATGGCGATCGCCGTTGCGACTTACATACTTAAGGCGCGAACAAATTCCCTCTTCGAGGCGATCGCGCAGAGCAGTGAGACGCTTTGTCTCGGAATCCAGATGCTCCTGTGCCCACACGCACGCACGCCCAAAGCCAACAATACCGGGAACGTTATGCGTACCGGCACGTAAACGTCGCTCCTGATGCCCTCCATGGATGTAAGGGGCAATTTCAACTCCATCACGCACATAGACAGCCCCCACCCCCTTAGGTCCGCCGATCTTATGCGCTGATACAGTCAGCAGATCAATCTGACAACGCTTAACATCTATGGGCAGTCGCCCCAACGCCTGGACCGCATCAGTATGAAATCGGATCTGATGTTGTTGGGCTATGGCTGCAATCTTTTCGATCGGGAATACGGTGCCCGTCTCATTATTGGCCCACATAAGCGAGATAAGGATCGTATCTGAATCGATTGCCGCTTCGACAGCTGCTGGGTCGATGGCACCATGGCTGTCGACGGGGAGATAGGTCACGCGTCCACCGTGTTCCTCAAAGTAACGGCATGTATCCAAGATAGCCGAATGTTCTACCGCCGAAGTAATAATATGGTTGCCCTTACCCTGCAAAGCCTCAACGCTGCCTAAGAGGGCGAAATTATCCCCTTCCGAGCCGCAGCTGGTAAAGATAATTTCGTGGGGTTGAGCATTTAATAGATCTGCAACCTGAGCGCGCGCTTGTTGCAACATTGTACTGGTTTGGCGTCCGGCCCAGTGAATACTAGACGGATTACCAAACTCAGTAAGCAAACACGGCAGCATAGCTTCAACAACCTCCGGGTGTAACGGAGTGGTGGCATTATTATCCAGATACACCTGACGCAAAACAACCTCCACACGGCCCCTTGGCCGGATTACGCTTCAATTACTCGAGTAAAATTTCGGGTGGACATACAGCTGTCGGTTGCATGGACCGAGCATACGCAGCGTACGTAGCAATACGGATACTTTATTGGCCATCCGACGTAGTTGCATCGGTATGTTTTTTAGCTCTGGCCATCAAGTCTTCTACCGAAATATTCGCCAAAAAATCTCGGATTTTGTCTCCTAGCTCGCTCCAGACTGGGTGCATAAAACATTCGGACTTACGCAAACAGACGGAATCGTTATCGACGCACTCAGCCGGGGCAATAGTTTCATCTACACTTTCTACTATCTGCTCCAGACTTATCTCAGCCGCATCGCGTGAAAGCACATATCCGCCACCGGGACCGCGAACACTTTTCACCAACTCACTGCGTCGCAAGCACGCGAACAATTGCTCCAAATAAGGCAAGGAGATGTCTTCAATTTCAGAGATTTCGCGGATAGATACAGGCCGATCTTCGTGTTGAGTTGCTAAACGAACCAACGCCCGCACTGCATACAACGACCGCTTGGAAAAACGCATAACACACCCCTTAAATAAGTATTATAAGCATTGATTTTCATCTGGAGCAAAACACTGTCTGCTTACCGTCTGTTATTTCCCCAGTTCTTTTTCCAACTCGAGCAGACGCTGTTCCAAAGCCTGCATTTTGGTCATGAGCTGAGCCGTATTTCTTCCCTGAACATCTGGAATTTTACCATGCTCAAGATCTAGGCGCTCAGAGTGCTTCCCATCTTTGTGTTTAGCCACACTTACAACCACCTTTGCCGGAATTCCCACCACCGTAGCATTTTCAGGCACCGACTTCACTACAACCGAATTTGAGCCAATCTTACTCCCATCGGCGACCAAAAACGGCCCCAGAATTTTAGCTCCGGCTCCAACCACGACGTTGTTTCCCAGTGTCGGATGGCGCTTCTCCTTAGCCCAAGAGGTCCCTCCTAAGGTGACTCCGTGGTAAAGAGTGCAATTCTCTCCAATCTCGGCGGTTTCCCCTATAACAACTCCCATACCGTGATCAATAAAAAAGCCGCGCCCAATCTTAGCCCCTGGATGAATTTCTATCCCTGTTACTAGGCGGGTAAAGTGAGAAAGTATCCGCGCTACCAAAAAGAACTCTTTCTTCCACAGCCAATGAGACACTCGATGGAACTGCATCGCATGAAATCCGGGGTAGCAGATAAGAACTTCAAGTACAGAACGCACCGCCGGATCCCGGTCAAACACAACCTGAATATCCTCTTTAAGTCGATAAAACATATTATATTCTCCTGATGTACCTGTTGCTTGAAAATCCGTCTTCGTGCGCTGGTAATTTTCCAGTTGGAGCAATTCTACACATCAACCTATCAAGCCGCCACCTGACGTTTGAATGAATCCTCGATTTAACGTGAGAAATGAACATATATCATTCCATACTCATTCAATCAATTATCTTGGGCATAATATGTGATTATAAAAAAAGGCGGTAAACAGGATTATCCGTCTCGTCCATATACACATAACCAAGGTGGTCCAAAACCTCATTAACCTGGTGGCGCTGGTCATCGGGCAACTCCAGCCCTACGAGGACACGACCGAAACATCCTCCTTGTGTACGATAGTGAAACAGCGAGATGTTCCATGCTGAACCAAGCGCGGCCAGAAATCGGCTAAGAGCACCAGGACGTTCGGGGAACCAGAAGCGGTAGAGCAATTCATTCTTAATTTGGGGGCAGCGGCCCCCCACCATGTAGCGCACATGGGTTTTGGCCAGTTCATTATCCGTGATATCCAAACTTTTATAGTTGTGCCGTAGAAGTTGCTGGCAAAACTCCTCGCGCTCGTCTGTATGAAACGTGGATATACCCACAAATATGCACGCCGCGTGAGAATCGGAGCGGCGGTAGTTAAACTCGGTTATATTGCGCTCTGCGACGATGCTAGTGCAAAAATTACGTAACGCGCCTGGCTGCTCTGGAATATTAACCGCAAACAGCGCTTCTTCATGTTCGCCGATGCGGGCGCGCTCCGCCACATAACGCAGGCGGTCAAAATTCATATTCGCACCGGAATTTATCGCTACCAGATACTGTCCCTGCAACTTATGCTGCTGCACATATTTCTTCAGCCCCGCAACGGCTAGGGCTCCAGCGGGTTCCACGATGGAACGGGTTTCTTGATATATCGCACGGATGGAGCTGCAGATTTCATCTGTAGTCACCAGAACCATGTCATCCACATACTTTTGACACAGCTTGAAGGTCTTATTCCCGACATCCCTGACCGCTACTCCATCGGTAAATATTCCGACCTGTTTTTGATGCACCGACGCGCCAAATTCCATGGAGCGGGTCATAGCGCAGCTATCCTCCGGCTCTACACCGATGATTTTCACCCTGGGGTTGACGGCCTTCATATACGCCGCAATACCAGCAATAAGGCCACCACCGCCGACCGGAACAAATATCACGTCTAACTTGCCCGCACTCTGGCGCAGGATTTCATCTGCTACCGTACCCTGCCCGGCGATTACATAGTCGTCATCGAAAGGGTGGATATACACCATTCCGCTCTCATCTAGGATGGTTGCACAGTGGGCAGCGGCTTCTGAATAATTATCACCATGCAGAATCACCTCAGCACCAAGACTGCGTACCGCCTCCACCTTGATAGCCGGAGTGGTGACAGGCATGACAATAACCGCCTTAATTCCAAGTTGACGTGCTGAAAACGCCACTCCTTGAGCATGATTTCCCGCTGAAGCTGCAATAACGCCCCGGCGTTGCTCGTCCGCGCTCAATTGAGCTATACAGTTGTACGCTCCTCGCAGCTTAAAAGAAAATATAGGCTGGAGGTCTTCGCGTTTTAAATAAATAAAATTATTCAGCTTCTCGCTGAGTTTAACAGCTTCATCCAAGGGTGTTTCCACTGCTGCTCCATAAACCCTGGAGGTTAAAATACGCTTCAGGACTGCCTGCATCTCGTCTGTTCCTCTCAATACCAAATGAGATAAAAACATATAATATACTATGCGCTACCGCACTGACCGCGCACTTTGTATCACGCGCATCGAGGAAAAATCAATCAAAGGCGCAATAAGCACAGCAAATCTGCACTAATAATCAGGAATATAACAGTGTTCAGCTATCGACAATCGTATACAATTTATTTATACTGCCGACTGTCAAGCTTGGTCGGAAGGGGAGAATGCTACCCCCAGTATTGTTCTATACCGCAGAAATTTTTATTTCATGTAAAGGAGAGCACGAATGTCTGAATTTAAGTATCAGGATCCATTCCCGCTGGGACAAGACAAAACTCAATACCGTCTACTTACCAAAGACTATGTCAGTACCGCCAATTTCGAGGGCAAAGAAGTACTTAAAATTGATCCAAAAGGGCTGGCGTTTCTGTCTAATCAGGCTTTTCGCGAAGTAAACTTTCTTTTACGCCCAGCGCACAATGACAAAGTTGCGGCGATCCTGAAAGATCCGCAAGCATCCGCTAACGACCGTGGCGTCGCCATGGCGATGTTACAAAATGCCATAGTCTCAGCTAAGTTCGAGCTGCCATTCTGCCAAGATACCGGTACCGCGACGGTACTGGGCAAAAAAGGACAAAACGTCTGGACCGGTGGCAACGATGCGGAGCAACTCTCAGCTGGTGTGTACAAAACCTACACCGAAGAGAATCTACGCTACTCCCAGAATGCCGCGCTCAATATGTATGACGAAGTAAATACCAAGTGCAACCTCCCTGCCCAAATCGATCTCATGGCCACCGAAGGGGATGAATATAAGTTCCTGTTCGTAGTAAAGGGTGGCGGTAGCGCCAACAAAAGCTATTTGTACCAAGAAACCAAAGCCACCATTAACAAAAACAGCTTGGTTGATTGGTTGGTAGAAAAGATGAAATCATTGGGCACCGCGGCCTGCCCGCCGTACCACATCGCATTCTGCATCGGCGGCACCAGTGCCGAGACCTGCCTCAAAACCGCTAAACTCGCCTCCGCTGGGTACCTAGATGAGCTCCCCACGGAAGGCAATGAGCTCGGACAGTCTTTCCGGGATGTGGAATTAGAGAAAGAGCTGCAGAAACGCGCTGAAGAGCTTGGCATTGGTGCGCAGTTTGGGGGCAAATACTTTTCCCATGATATCCGGGTGGTGCGCAGCAGTCGTCACGGCGCGTCTTGCCCCATCGGCCTTGCGGTTTCATGTTCGGCGGATCGCAACATCAAAGCTAAAATCAACAAAGAGGGAATTTGGCTGGAGCAGATGGACGACAATCCCGCACGCCTAATGCCTAAAGAGCGGAGTGGTCAGCGCCCTGAGGTGATAAAAATCGACCTCAACCGCCCTATGGATCAAGTACGAGCAGAGCTCTCTAAATACCCCATCAAAACCCAGCTGTCCCTGAACGGAACCATCATCGTAGGGCGAGATATCGCCCATGCACGCTTTCGCGAAATTATCGAGCGTGGCGAAGAATTGCCGCAATACCTGAAGGATTATCCCATTTACTATGCCGGTCCAGCAAAAACTCCGGCGGGCAAGCCCTCAGGCTCCTTTGGCCCGACCACCGCATCACGCATGGATCCGTATGTTGATATGCTTCAGTCTCGCGGCGCATCCATGATCATGATCGCCAAAGGAAACCGCTCTCAGCAGGTAACTGATTCCTGCAAGAAATATGGTGGTTTCTACCTTGGCTCCATCGGAGGCCCGGCAGCGGCGCTGGCAGAATACAACATCAAGAGTGTCGAATGTTTGGACTTTGAAGAACTCGGCATGGAAGCGGTATGGAAAATTGAAGTTGTAGATTTCCCCGCCTTTATCCTAGTTGACGATAAAGGGAACGACTTCTTCAAGGAACTGGGTATTTAATCACCTAAGTTGAGCACGTTCAAGTTTGACCTTAAGGCAGCCGTCGGGATATCCCACCGGCTGCCTTTTTTGTATGTCTATTGGTGTACTGTTGTATATACCGACTTGTGCTGCGTCTACAAAAAAGCCCTGTTCCAAAGAAGAGAAGGAACAGGGCTCAACGTTCCAGGAGTTAAAACCCCTGAATATATTTCTCATACGGCGTTTGAACGCACAGCAACATTTACTTTATCCAGGAGATATCCCCACGCCCTTGGCGCAAAACCTCTATTTTGTCATCCAGCAAACTAATCACCGTAGAGGGATCACCACTGAGCTTACCTCCATCTATCACCATATCCAACTGGCCCCCAAGTTCATCCTCGATAAGGCTGGGATCTTCATAGGTCTGTTGTTGGGTAATATTCACACTTGTAGTCACCAATGGATGCTCAAGTTGGCGGACTATTTCGAGCACAATTTGGTTGTCCGGCATTCTGACTCCAACCGTGCGCTGCCGGGTTACCAGCAACCCTGGTACTTCGCGCGTTGCCTCAAGGACAAAGGTATACGGTCCGGGAAGATGGCGCTTCATAATCTTGAAGGCAAAATTGCTCACATTTGCATAATTGGTAATAGTTGCCAGATCAGGACAGATAAAAGAAAAGGGTTTGCGCTTATCGCGCTGTTTAATCTGGTAGATTCTTTCAATCCCCTTTTTATTGTAAATGTCGCACCCGATGCCATAGGTTGTATCAGTAGGATACACAATCACCCCGTCCTGACGTAGACACTCAACCACTCGATCTAGCAGACGTTGTTGTGGATTTTCTGGATTAATGCTCAACATCATAATATATACCGAACCCCCTCCAGTTCCTGCAGCAGAGTATAAACCCTACGTCGCTGTTCCTCATTATGCAGCATGGCATTTACTGAAATACAGAAATAATTACCCCCACTACTGTTACGCTGCTCAATCATGTCTTCCTCTATCGTAACCACCTGATTCACTGCGGCGTGCACCTGTTGCGTCAAGGTCTTACGCAACGTCTCCAGCCCGAAAACCTTAAATGTGTACTCGCAGGGATACGTATGCAGTGTGTCCTGTCCCATCATGCTTCCTATTCAGGGGTAAAATATTTCAATTGATGTAAACGTTTTAACCGCAGACTCCAGTATGTCCAAATCCATTTTCATTCCGAGCGGTCACACTCAATTCAGATACCTGGTGCCAAGATACCTTGGTTACAGGTGCAACAACCATCTGCGCAATCCGGTCTCCACTTTTAATCTCAACATTGGCATCACCGTGGTTTATTAATATTATCTTTATCTCGCCGCGATAGTCCGCATCAATGGTGCCAGGGCTATTAACCAGTGTGATTCCGTGTTTCAACGCCAGTCCAGATCTGGGCCTGATTTGGGCTTCAAAACCCTTCGGCAACGCAAGCGCGATCCCTGTATGGACCAGAGCGCGCTGTCCTGGCGTTAAATGCAAGGTCTGCTCTAAACAGGCACACAGATCCATACCAGCCGCTTGCTCGGTTTTGTATTCAGGCACCACGGCTTCGGGGTGGAGGCACTTAAGTTCTACCATTACCTTGCTCATACCAAACACCTTTCAGCGCTACCCGTTACGCTACGAACTCTAAATGAAAATATAAGCGTATTGTGCAACTCAGCCAGGCTGGTGTCAACAGCCGGATGTGTCTTTTTACAGCATGAACAGTAAAGTCCCTGAGCATCTTGGGTAGAGATGACAGGGACTTCTGCTTATCCAAGGTGGCATGCAGCAAAACCGTTGCTTTGCTGCAGCCTACCTATTCATACTATGAGTATCTTAATGCAAATCATTAGTCCTGTTGTTTTGCATCATCTTCCAGCGCTTCTTTAAGGGAGAGCTTGATCTTGCCCTGACGGTCTACCCCGATACACTTGACGCGGACGGAATCCCCTTCATTTAGAACATCTGTCACGTTGCGAACGCGCTCTTTAGCCAATTCACTTATATGAACCAGGCCGTCTGTACCAGAGTAGATCTCCACAAAGGCACCGAAATCCATAATTTTCTTCACGGTACCGTTGTAGATCTTGCCTACTTCTGCTTCCTGGGTCAGCTCACTAATCATGAGCGCAGCTTCCTGTGCCGCAGCGCCGTCAGCTGAGGAGATGTTGATACGTCCATCGTCTTCAATGTCGATACCACATCCGGTCGCTTCAATAATTGCACGTACGGTCTTACCCCCAGCACCGATAACGGTTCGGACCTGTTCCGGCTTGACATAGACCGTGGTGATGCGTGGAGCGTAAGGGGAAAGGTCGGAGCGTGACTCTGCCAGCGCTTCCGCCATTTTGCCCAGAATGTGCAGACGTCCCTCGCGCGCTTGCTCCAAAGCAGTATACATGATGTCGCGCGTTACGCCGTCAATCTTGATATCCATCTGCAGAGCCGCAATTCCATCTTCGGTACCAGTGACCTTGAAGTCCATATCACCCAAGTGGTCTTCATCACCAAGGATATCGGAGAGGACCGCGACAGCGTCGCCCTCTTTTACAAGCCCCATCGCAATACCAGCGACCGGTTTTTTAACTGGAACCCCAGCATCCATAAGAGAAAGTGAAGCACCACAGACGGAAGCCATGGAGGAAGAACCATTGGACTCCAGGATGTCTGACACAATGCGGATGGTGTAGGGGAAGTCGTCAAACTCAGGTAGAATTTTAGTAACTGAGCGCTCCGCCAACATCCCGTGGCCAATTTCCCGGCGTCCAGGGAACAGACGCATGCTGGTTTCGCCCACGCAAAATGGTGGGAAATTGTAGTGCAGCATGAATTTTTTAAAATCCATCCCTTGAATATTGTCAATACGCTGCTCATCACTAGCAGTACCGAGCGTAGTTGCTACAAGAGCCTGGGTCTCACCTCGGGTAAACAACGCACTGCCGTGGGCGCGGGGCAGGATTCCAACTTCACTAAAAATCGGACGAATCGTGCTCATGTCACGCCCATCGATGCGTATCCGATCATGCAGGATCATCTGACGAACCACACGTTTTTCCACGCTGCCAATAATCGCGCTGATTTCATCTGCGCGCTCAGGGAACTCAGCAGCTAACAATTCCTGTACCCGGGTCCGATTCTCACTCAGCGCTGCATAACGCTCCTGCTTTATCTGCAATTTGAACGCTGCCACAAGCTGTTCTTCACAGATGGCGGTAACCCGCTGCTCTAGTGCAGCGTCTACTTCCGGCAGAGCAAATTCACGTTTGGCCACTCCAACGAGCTGCTGCAGCTTCTCCTGCATATCGATCAGAGGCTGGATGGACCTATGCCCAAAGAAGATTGCTTCGAGCATTTCATCTTCACTAACGAGATTAGCTTCGCCCTCTACCATCATAATCGCCTCACGCGAACCGGCGACCACGATTTCAATGTCACTAAGCGCTATCTGCTCCAGAGTCGGGTTAGCGATAAACTCGCCCTCTACCCGGCCGACGCGTACAGCTGCAATGGGGCCAGCAAACGGGATGTCGGATACAGTAACCGAGGCCGATGCAGCCAAAATAGCCAGAGTATCCGGATCATTGATACAGTCAGCAGAGATGACTGTGGGCATGATTTGGGTCTCGTTCAGATACCCTTTAGGGAAAAGTGGGCGCATCGGGCGGTCAATAAGACGACAGATAAGGGTTTCGCGCTCAGTAGAACCACGCTCACGGCGGAAGAATGATCCGGGGATCTTACCGCTGGCGTAAAATTTTTCTTGATAGTTGACCACTAAGGGGAAAAAATCTTGGCCGGCGCGCATGGTTTTTGCCGATACGGCGGTGCACAGAATTTTTGTCTCGCCGTAGGTAACTACGGTGGCACCATCAGCCTGGCGCGCCATCTTGCCAGTTTCGATGGTTAGTGGCTGGCCGTTGAATTCTATTTCTACTTTTTGGTAACTCATATATTTACTCCTGCGCAGGTTTTACTGCCCCTGCATGTGTTCTTGCCATGTTACAAAAAAAGGGCTACAGGAGGTTGACCTGAGACAGCTCCCGACTCAAAGGATTTAAAGCATGTGAAATGCTAAACACATGCAATGCAAAGGCATATACAATGCGCACCCTTAGTCGGAAGTCCTCTCCGGACATCCTCCCCCGCCCCAGCTCTAAATGCGGCAACCTGCTATCAAGCAGACTGCCGCATTCAACATCAGGTACTAACGTCTGATACCCAAACGCGCGATAATAGCACGATAGCGCTCGACGTCTTTTCTCTTGAGATAATCAAGCAGGCGGCGGCGTTGTCCTACGATCTTGAGCAGGCCACGACGCGAGTGATGGTCTTTTGTATGGGTTCTGAAGTGCTCAGTCAGCTCGGTAATGCGGCGGGACAATAATGCAATCTGAACCTCGGAAGAACCGGTGTCGCCCTCCTGGGCCTGAAATTCCTTAATGATTTCCTGTTTTTTTTCTGTAGCCAGCACTGTGGCATCTCCTTTCAATCTTCAAAATCCGGTAATCCCCGCAAACCGGGTTAACCTAGTGAAATACAAAGTGTTCTCTATCATATCAACCACACGCTGTAAAGCGCATTCGCGCTATATCTAAGCACTGTGGGTTGTGGGTTATACCATAGCTTTTCAGTTGCGGCAACAAACACCCGACGCTTGGGTAGCATTATTTAACGCTCGCTGACACAGCACGTCAAAGCGGGACGTACTATCACCAATTATCCGGTGCAAAATGGCACAGGTCAGATCCCATCTGGAAACACCTTGTGGAGTTTAAAGTCACCACGTTGTTCATGTTGGTGGGTCAAGTCTGGGCTAGCTACTGCTACAAGAGTCCCAGCGTAGCACAATAAGACCAGTTCTGCCTTTTCATAGGTGGCAGCCGTATCACATATGTGCTCTAGAAGAGGGGGGATACCGTAACGTAGCCGGTCGCGCCCGTTCTCTAGCAACTCCAACTGTGGCAAATGCGCCAAACCTTCAAGCACCGACAGTAGGCGGAAATTACCGCTGCGTAGTTCATCGAGGGAAACAAGCTTCTCGCTGGTAAAAAAACCACTACCTGTGCGGCGTAATGCAGCCATACATGCCCCGCACCCTAGTTTTTCCCCAATATCGTGACACAGCGTACGGATGTAGGTCCCTTTGGAACACTCAACATCCAGCACGGCATCCTCACCATTATGCGAGATCAACTCAATGCGGCGGATAAAAAGCGTGCGTTTCTGGCGCTCCACCTCTTCGCCTTTGCGCGCTAAACGGTACAGAGGTACTCCGTCACGTTTAAGGGCCGAAAACATCGGCGGCACTTGGTCGATCTGGCCGGTAAAAGCACAACAGGCATTCTCTATCTGTGCTGATGTAAGCGCTGGAACTTCGCGGCGCTCAACGACAGTCCCAGTAATGTCTTGTGAGTCGGTAATGGTGCCTAGGCGCATGGTGGCACGATAGGATTTATCTTGTGCAGTCAGATACTCGATCAGGCGGGTGGCGTGCCCAACACCAACCAACAGCACTCCTGTCGCCAAGGGATCTAGAGTCCCGGCATGGCCCACTCTTCGGGTGCCACATGCCCGCCTCACCTGCTGTACCATGGTGTGAGAGCTCATCCCCTCGGGCTTATCCAGTGCTAAAAAACCGTGCATGAATCAGGGCAGAAGCGGTTGGAGGCGATCGAACAGTTCTGCTACAATCTGTTCAAGCGATCCCCGCATTTCAGCACCAGCAGCGTTGTGGTGCCCACCACCGTGCAGATCCCGAGCCAATTGTCCTACGTCAACTTTCCCTTTTGAGCGCATCCCAAGCTTAAAAACATCAGGTGCAAGTTCACGCAAAAAAATTGCCACCTCGACGCCCTGAATTGAACGGGGATAATTGACGAAACTATCGGCCAACTCCGAGCTAGCTCCAGCAGCTTCGAACATCTGCTGGGTTGTATGCATCACCGCAACTCGACCGCAGGCAGAGACCTGCAAGGTCGCAAGGGCACTCGCGAGCAAGCGCAGGCGTTCCGCTTCTTGGCTCTCATA
Source organism: Desulfuromonas sp. (assembly GCA_028685815.1). Taxonomy (GTDB): domain Bacteria; phylum Desulfobacterota; class Desulfuromonadia; order Desulfuromonadales; family Desulfuromonadaceae; genus JAIVHC01. The sequence continues at coordinate 2,621 of JAQUDG010000009.1, read as the reverse complement.
TAAGCCCCCTGCTATTTTCCAGGGATCTACTCCAATCTTCACCATTTCACCGGCTACAAAAAAAGCTTCGGAATTGGCGCTACTGTAGCGAAAAGAACCGGTATCTGAAATAATTGCTGTATATATATTTTCAGCAACTGCGAAAGAAACAGGATGGCACATATGTTGTAGAATTCGGAAGATAAGAACTGCAGTCGCACTGGCACTCGTATCAACATAATAGATATCCCCAAAGTCTTCAGAATGCGGATGGTGGTCTATGTTGATTGATTGTGTGCATATACCCGGCACATCGACTTGGGTACGCCGTAGCTCACCTGCATCCAGCACTATCCCAACGTCGTAGCGAATCTGAGCATCAAGTTGAGTGCTCATTGTGTCGGCCCCAGGGAGAAAACGGAGTTTCTGCGGCACTAGATCAGCGTTAAAGGCCAAGACCTCTTTGCCCATCTCACGTAAAGCGTTACTCATTGCCAGGGTTGAGGCTACGGCATCTCCATCAGGGGATTCATGTGCTACCACCAAAAAGGTGGTACCTTGCCGAATGGTCGTCGCAATCCTGGACAAAACCGCATCTTCGTCAAAACTAGGCGTCATTTGTCTTTATCTCCCGCAACAAGCTTTCGATACGGTTGCCATATTCGGTGGATTCATCGTACTTAAAAGTCAACTCAGGTACTCGGCGCAGCTTGAGGCGCTTACCCAACTCAGTACGCAGATACGGCCCTGCGCTCACCAACCCACGGTGCGTCTCTTTGCGCTGCTCTTCGTCAATTTCAGCAAGATTAAATGCAGTATAGTAAATACATGCATGCTGCAAATCAGAAGTTACATCAACAGAGGTTATAGTGACAAAGCCGACACGCGGATCTCGTACTCCGCGCAGGAGCAGGTCAGAAATTTCTTTTTGAATCTGCTCCCCCACCCTGCGTGAACGTTGCGTAGTTCCCACCACTATCTCCTACAGTTCGGTTTTTGTTTCAATTATTTCATGGGTCTCGATAATATCGCCGACCTTGATATCATTATAGCGCTCAAGCCCGACACCACACTCGTATCCAGCTTTAACCTCTTTTGCATCATCCTTAAAGCGCTTGAGTGAACTCAGCTTACCTTCCCAGATCACAACATCGTCACGCACCAGTCGCGCCAGAGCATTTCGTCGCGCGATACCATCCTGGACTATGCCACCAGCAATTGTGCCGATTTTAGACACGCTGAAGGTTTCGCGTACTTCGATTCGGCCTGAGTATTTCTCCTTCAGGGTCGGAGCAAGTAAGCCCTCCATTGCCCCCTTCACATCGGCAACAGCATCGTAAATAATGCTGTACAGGCGGATATCCACCCCTTCCTTCTCCGCCATGGCAGAGGCTTTGGGTTCGGGACGGACACTGAAACCGATAATAATAGCATCTGAAGCCGTCGCGAGGGAAACATCACTTTCCTTAATTCCACCTACTGCCGTATGCACCACCAACAGGCGACACGAATCAGTGGAGAGCTTCACTAACGCTTCCTTCAGAGCTTCGAGAGAACCCTGTACATCAGCCTTGATGATAACTCTGAGTTCCTCAACATTGCCTTCCTGAATACGGGCATATAGTTGATCGAGGGAGAGTCGACTGTGCTTGGCCAGTTCAGCTTCTCTACTCTTGTGCTGACGATGCTGTGCTACATCTTTGGAGAGCTTTTCACTCTCAACCGCGTTGATGTTGTCCCCAGCCTCAGGCACACCATGTAAACCCGTAACCTCGACCGGGATTGAGGGGCCAGCTTCCTGCACCTGTTCTCCGCGATCATTGACCATGGTACGCACGCGTCCGTAATGCAGACCCGCAACGATAGGATCACCAACCCTTAGAGTACCGTCCTGCACCAGAACTGTCGCCACTGCACCGCGCCCTTTATCAAGGCGTGCTTCTACAATAGTGCCACGGCAACGTTTGGTAGGATCAGCTTTGAGATCAAGCACTTCAGCCTGGAGTAACACCATCTCTAGCAGTCCTTCGAGGTTGGTGCGCTGTTTGGCTGACACCTCTACAAAGATCGTATCTCCGCCCCAATCTTCCGGAACCAGCCCAAACTCCGTCAACTCCTGCTTAACTTTTTCTGGGTTGGCGGAAGGTTTATCCATTTTATTTATTGCAACAATAATAGGCACCTTGGCCGCTTTGGCATGACTGATAGCTTCTTTAGTCTGAAGCATAACCCCATCATCCGCAGCAACAACCAAGATAACAATGTCGGTTACATGGGCACCACGCGAACGCATGGCGGTAAACGCCTCATGACCAGGGGTGTCAAGAAAAGAAACCGTCTTATCATGCACTTGTACATCATATGCACCGATATGCTGCGTAATACCACCCGCCTCGGCATCCGCAATCTTAGCGCTGCGAATTGCGTCCAGCAGACTGGTTTTACCATGGTCAACGTGACCCATTATAGTAACCACAGGTGGGCGTGCGGTAACGTTCTCCGATACGTAATCTTCCTCTAAGGAGATATCATCCTCGTTGTAGAGAATACTTCCCTCATCAAAAGCGACGTTCTCCACTTCGTAGTTAAAATCCGCTGCCAAAATGGCAGCAGTTTCAAAATCTAAGGGGTGGTTTATGGTG
>JAQUDG010000095.1 GCA_028685815.1 Desulfuromonas sp. | reverse complement strand
GGCGCAAACCCTTTAGAAACAAGGGGAAAAAGAAAACCCGTCACCCCGGAGAATGACCCCAGAGAGACGGGTTTGTCTTTTCTAAATGGTGGAGGTGGCGGGAATCGAACCCGCGTCCGAAAATCTTCCACGTAAGGCGTCTACATGTGTAGTCCGGTGTTTTAAATTTAACCGATTACAGCCCCCACGGACAGGGTCATGTAACTGGCGATTCCGCTAAAGTTTCGCTGCTGAACTGCGGTCACGAACAGCAACTAGTCTGCTAAATGACGTCTCCGAAAACTCACAGACAAAGTAATCAGAGACGAAGCAGCAATTAAGCTGCTAGTGCGTACGAAACGTCAGTATCGGCGTTTGTATTAGTACCAGTTTTTTAACGAGGCCAACTGGCGTCCCCGACATGCAACCTTCGTTTTCAATCTCCGTCGAAACCTTGGCACCCCCATAGGTTTAATTTATTTATGTGTACTTGGTTCTTATCGTCAACGGTTGAGATTATCTTTAATGGCCTTTGCTACTTCACGCTGTGCTTGCTTGAGTTTCAGGGTTTCGCGCTTGTCATAGTGTTTTTTTCCCTTGCCAATTCCTATCTCAAGTTTTACGCGGCTATTCTTAAAATAGATCTTTGTTGGTACCAATGTCAAGCCTTTTTCGTCACTCTTCCGCGCGAGCTTGTCAATTTCGTGCCGGTGTAGCAGCAGTTTGCGGACTCTGGTGGGGTCATGATTTTCGATATTGCCGAGTTCGTAAGGGCTGATGTGCATATTGTTGATGAACACTTCGCCGTTTTTTACCCGACAGAACGCTTCTTTGAGGTTGACGTTTCCCAAACGCAGGGATTTGACTTCGGTACCCTGCAAGGAGATGCCCGCCTCATACACCTCTTCGATGAAATAATCGTGATAGGCTTTTTTGTTGCTGGCGATTATTTTGATGCCCATGGCGGTTATGCCCTGTCTTTGGGGGTAATTTCTTCAATTTCGATAATGCGGGCCAGGGCTGTTTGGATTACTGCCTGGCGTCCGAAGCGCAGCACTCCGATAGCTCCAGTCATGAAGGCGGCTCCGACCAGAATGGCCAGTACGGCTGCGGGAATGCCAACGGCTATGCTGGCTGCGATACCATAACCGAGGGCGAGTCCCAGCGCAAGCATAACAAAGGCGACGATATACAGCACTGTATCGGAATCGAGGATGCCGGCGCTGGTTTCGATTTCAACCTTCACCTGGTCGCCCTCACGCGCGTAAGGGATGTTGTCAGCCAGGATGCGTTTGGCGCCAGAACCGGGGCCTTTTTGGCAGCAGTTGCCGGCAGCGCTGCATCCGGTGCAGGCGTTCTGGTCGGCGCATTCGACCAAGGCCAGTCGTTTGGGTTTTAGCGCTACTACGATGCCGCTTGTTCTGGTTACGCGCTGCGGGTGCAAAAGTTGATGCCAGAATGTTTTTATAGTTTTGTTTTTTATGAGGTTATTCATGCCGATATGTCCTTGTTACAGCTGGAGAGGTCGACGGCGTTGCCTTCACGATACAAGGCGGTTATTTCGCGCCCTCGGCGTGAATGGCATAAAAACTCTGCTACATTGGGTAACTCGGGCAGGGTAGAGGGAGATACTACCACAAATGTCGCACGTTTGCCTGGCGCCAAGGTGCCGGCATCGTTGAGCTGCAAGGCTCTGGCACCGCCACGTGTGGCCATGTGCAGCAGTTGCGGCGCGGAGATGGCTCCCTCAAACCACTGCAGGGTGAAGGCCATCTCATCCCACAGGGACAGGGTGCTGTTGCTTGCGAGACTGTCGGTCCCCAGCGCTAGAGGGATGCCAGCGCGTAAATACTCTGCAACGGGAGCTTTGCCGCACTTCAGACGCGCATTGGAGCGTGGGCATAGAACTACGCTGGCTTTGCTAGCGGCTACGAGATCTATTTCAGCTCGGTTCAGATGTATGCCGTGCACCAGCAGGGTATCCGGGCGTAAGCCGCCGGCCTGGCGTACACATTCCAGTGGGCGCATTCGGCGGGGCGGGCTGAGGTGCTGTTCCCAGTTTACGTATGGGTATAGTTTTTGTGCCATGGGGCCGGTGGCGCTGCATAGAAATTCCACCTCTTCCTCAGATTCAGCCAGATGGATGGAGCTAGGCAGATGGTGTGCGGCCGTGGTGCGAAAACTTAGTTTAAGCATATCCTGACTGAGGGTGTAGGGGGCGTGTGGTGCCGCACCCCATAGCGCCTGAGGGGCATGCTCGGCCCAGTGCTCGAGATGTTCCAGGCGGGTGTGAACCTGAAGTGGATCATGGCCAAGGATTTCGATGAAGCCGCGTCCGGGCAGGTGGGTTGCGGCAATGGCGCTTAATTGTGGGGTGGTGAGGATGTCGCCGATATAGCCGGTACCGTTGTTTTCAGCCAGATACAGGCCGGTGTGCCATGCATCGATGTATATCTGAGGGTCGCGCCCGATATTTTTTTTGATTTCGATCAGGCGTAAAATCCAGGCGGTGAATCCTTGCGCAGATTCTATTTTAGCCTGTTCTGCGCCGGGGTGGCGCCCTCCATCAGGCTGCTCTTGGGCTATCTCCTGCCAACGGGGAAAATGACTCAGTTCCAGATGAGTATGGGCGTTAATCAGCGCCGGTAGCAGGATGGAGTCGCCATAATCGGTGCATGGTGCGTGAGAAAAGCGGCGGGTTATTTCCGCTGCAGGCCCTAGCGCGACAATGCGCCCATCCTGTACGGCCAGTGCCCCCTGTTCGAAAGAGGGTGACCCAATGGGGACGATATAGCGGCTGGTGTAGATGTGGAGCTTCATTAATTAAACGGGGTAAGCAGGTAGTGGTTGTCGATCAGGCGGGTGGGGCCGAAATGTACCGCCAGGAGCAAAACTGCATCGACATCAATTTGAGTAACCTCCTGTAAGGTTTTCGCATTGCAGATCTGGATATAATCGATACGTGTGTCACCCTCTTGCTGGATACGTTGTTGCACTAGGGCGATGATGGCGGCTGCATCCTTTTCCCCCTTCAAAGCGGTATCCGTAGCCATGCGGATGGCGTCCTGTAGGCACAGCGCTTGTTGGTGTAGGTGCGGGGTCAGATACTTATTTCGTGAGCTCAGAGCTAGGCCGTCAGCTTCACGTACAATGGGCATACCGATTATCTCTATCGGTAGGTTCAGGTCTACGGTCATGCGGCGTATTACGGCGAGCTGTTGGAAATCTTTCATCCCGAATAGAGCGGAGTGGGGCTGAACAATGCCGAATAATTTGCTTACGACGGTGGTTACGCCGTCAAAGTGACCGGGGCGACTGGCGCCGCACAGGGTTTCGGTTATCCCCTCTACATGAACGCTGGTGGCATAACCGGCAGGGTACATCTGTGACGCTTCGGGGGCGAAGATAATATCAACTCCAGCCTCAGCGGCTAAAGCGCTGTCGCGGCTTAAGTCGCGTGGATAACTGGCGAAATCTTCCCCGGCACCGAACTGGATCGGATTGACAAAAATCGACAGTACCACCACCTCCCCGTGGTTACGCGCTGCCCGTACCAGAGATAGATGACCTTCATGTAGGTATCCCATGGTGGGGACGAAGACAATCCGTTTGCCTTCAGTTCGGAGGGCGAGGGCGCGCGCTTGCATTTCGTCCAACTGACGTATGGTTTCCATCGTATGGTTCCTTTGTTAATTTCTTTGGCGCTCTTTTGGCGGGCTATTTGAAGCTGTGCTCTTCTGACGGGAACGAGCCGTCACGCACTTCGGTTATATAGCTATCCACACTGGTGCGGATAATTTGTGCCACATCGGCATAACGTTTGACGAATTTAGGTGAATATTTTTCGCATAAACCGAGAATATCGTGGATTACCAGTACCTGCCCGGAACACTCCGCCCCAGCTCCGATGCCGATAGTGGGAATATTGATGCTCTGGGTGATCTGTTGCGCCAGTGAGGCGGGGATCCCTTCGAGTACCAAGGCGAAGGCTCCAGCAGCTTCTACCGCTTTGGCATCGGCGAGCAGTTGAGAGGCCTGCTCCCCCTTGCGTCCTTGTACTTTGTAGCCTCCCATGCGGTGGATGGATTGCGGTGTCAGACCGATATGCCCTACTACGGGGACATCCATGTTGACGATGGCTGCGATGGTGCTAGCCATGTTGACACCCCCTTCTATTTTAACTGCATGTGCGCCCCCCTCCTTGATCAAGCGTCCCGCGTTGATGCAGGCATCGCGTACATCTGCCTGGTAAGACATGAACGGCATATCGGTGATAATCAGGGCGGTGCGGCTGCCGCGCACTACGGCGCGGGTGTGATAGAGCATTTCCTCCATAGTGACGGGTAGCGTAGTATCGTATCCGGCTACGGTGCTGCCGACGGAGTCGCCCACCAAAATCATATCGATACCGGCTTCATCCATGATGCGGGCGAAAGGGTAGTCGTAAGCAGTCAGGACGGTAATTTTTCGCTTATCGCTGTATAGTTTCTGGATATCTACAACAGTTTTTTGTTTGGCAATTTTTCGTTCAGGCATGACGATCTTTCCATAAGTTTTATAAGTTGTGTTTCTGTTGGCTCCCGTTGCTCTATGCGCGCAAACCCGACAAGCATTCGATCAGGCGCAACGTTACCGCAGCTTTTGCAGTTGATCAAGTACAACCATATAGGGATGAAAGGTTGCATTACTGCCTTCATCGAGCATTTTTACATAACGCTTATAGCGCACAAAGGCAGGACGTTGCTTCGAAAGCAGATTGTCGATGTTACCGCTATATTCGCGCATTACCTCCTCAATAAGGGCAAAAATTTCTTGCTGAAATTTGCTTTTGAGCATGCGGTAACTGCGCCTGTCCCAGCGATCTCGTAGGGGCACCTGACTCAAACCCTGCAGTAAAACTTCGAGTTGCATGGTTTTCATCGCTTCAGCCATGGTTACGGCTAAGGGGTGCATCTTTTCTCCAGTTTTTTCTTGCATATGAACTAGAGGAATAAAGTTGTCCAAATAGGGGAGGGTCACAAGCTCCAGCGCGGTATTCGCATCTAGTCCGTACCCGCGTAATATGTCTACTTCGGCACGACATTCCTCCCACTGTTCCGGCTTCAGGATGCTGCTCAGCAGGTTGCGGTATTCGCGTAGCTGCTCCTGCTTTTGCAGAATGCCGTCGGAGGTGGTGCTTTTTCTGCGGCGTAGCGCCCCATCACACATATTAGCTAGGGCAGTTTCGAGGCTCAAAAGTTGGGTGTATTGATCCTCGGCTGGCATTTTGTTGTCCAGCGCACATAGTTGTGCACGCAGCCTAGGACCATCGAGGATGCGGTCGTTGATCAGATATTGTGGCACGATATCGATAACTTGAATGTTGTGCCTGCTCGCCAAGCGAAAGCAGGTAGTTGAGCCAGCCTGATCAATGATGTGGTTGGTCAGCACCGTGGCAATGATCTCTCGGCGCAAAGGGTGCTCATTGAGCAGGTCTGTATATTTTACCCGCATTTTCTCGGGGAAATATCCTGCCAAATATTCTTGCGCGAAGGGGGTGTCGATGTAGCTGGAATCGAGCAGGGCATTGTGCAGATCCATTTTGCTATAGGCTAGGAGGATAGCCAGTTCCGGCCTAGTATAGCCCTGTTTACGCCCGAGGACTTCCCTGGTTTTGGGTAGGGCTTCGCTGACTGGATTCAACAGACCCGTATTTTCTAGGCGTATTGCTAGGTCGCTGAATACTTCTACCCCCTGATTATTGCGAAGCTTATCCAGCGACAGGGCAAGGCTTTGGGTGTAGTTGTTATGCAGGACTGCATCGCACACCTCATTGGTCAGGCCCTGTAGTTCGGTATTACGTTCATTCACATCTTGAAGTAGCCCCTGGCTCTTAAGGTGTTGCATGAAAATCTTGAGGTTTACTTCGTGATCTGAGCAGTCCACTCCGCCGGAATTATCCACGGCGTCGGTATTTATACGTCCGCCTCCCAGAGCATATTCTATCCGTCCGAGTTGGGTTAAGCCGAGGTTGCCCCCCTCGCCAACCACTCTGGCCCTTAACTTGTTACCATCCACGCGCGTATTGTCGTTGGCGCGGTCGCCCACGGCAGCATTGGTTTCGAGCGAGTGCTTGACATACGTGCCGATTCCGCCATTCCAGAGCAAATCTACAGGGGCTTGGAGTAGCATTTGAACCAAGGTATCGCCAGTCATTGAGGTGTGGCGTACTCCGAGCCAACTTTGCACCTCTAGGGAGAGAGGGATCTCCTTGGCATGCCGCTCGAAAATCCCTCCACCGGTGGAGATCAGTTCAGCATTGTAGTCATCCCAACTGCTGCGTTGTAGCTCAAACAGGCGCTTGCGTTCAGCAAAGCTGATGGCTGGGTCGGGATTGGGGTCGATGAATATATGCCGATGATTGAAGGCAGCGCACAGCTTAGTTTGCTCAGAAAGAAGCATGGCGTTGCCGAATACGTCTCCGCTCATATCTCCAATACCCACGACAGTAAAAGGCTCAGTCTGGATGTCTATGCCCATTTCACGAAAGTGGCGCTTTACATTGACCCAGGCTCCGCGCGCGGTGATTCCGAGTTTCTTATGGTCATAACCCTGAGAGCCGCCGCTGGCAAAGGCGTCATCAAGCCAGTATTCATATTCAGCGCTGATGGCGTTGGCGGTGTCAGAGAAAAGAGCGGTACCTTTGTCTGCTGCCACCACCAGATATGGATCATCACCATCGTAGCAGACCATGTTTTCCGGCGTAACAATCTCTGTGCCTTCGAGGTTATCGGTAAGGTCGAGCAGAGCTCGAATAAAGGTTTGGTATGCACGCTTAGATAGCTCAATCCCTGTATTTCGATCCTCAAAGGGGGTTTTTACCACAAAGCCCCCTTTCGAACCCATAGGTACGATAAGGGTGTTTTTAGTCGTTTGAGTTTTCAACAAACCCAGGACTTCGGTGCGAAAATCGTCAGGTCGGTCCGACCAGCGGATCCCACCACGCGCCACTTTGCCGCCGCGCAGGTGGATTCCCTCCATGCTTGCATTATGAACATAGACCTCATACATGGGGCGTGGGGTTGGCATCTCGGCAATGCCAATAGAGCTGATCTTCAGGGAGATGAAGTAATCATCCTGCATGTAGCGGATAAAAAAATTGGTGCGTACAGTAGAGTCTATGAAGTTAAACATGGTGCGTAATATGCTGTCTTCATTAGCATTGTCAACCTCAGCCAGACTTTCGATTAACTCCTGACGCGCAGGATGTAATGCCTCTTCTTCGCGCACCACTGGGTCAACCCATTTCTCCTCTGGTTTGAAACGCGCAGCAAAATAGTTGTATAGCGCCATGGCGGTACGGGGGTTGTTGATCAGTGCAAACGCTACGGTCCTCTTGGTAAAAGCTGAACCCAGTTGGAAGTAGTAGTTATGGTAGGCGCGAAACATATCGACCTGTTGCCAGTCAAGACCGGCTCGAATCACCAGGTGGTTCAGGTAGTCGTTTTCGGCCCGTCCGGCGCGCATGGCGCTTAACGTTTCGATTAGCGTATCCTTGAGCTTAAACAGGTCTGCGGGAGCGGGAAGACTGTTCAGCACTCCAAAACTCTTGATGTACGCTTTGAATTCGGGCAAATGTACGCAGAAATCAACTTCATCGATGATAGTAAGATCAAGATTTACCAGTAGCGGCATCAGTTCGTTGATGTATTCTTGCCTCGTGTTATAGAACAGTAAAAAACAACGCGAATCGGAGTGCTTTGGTCTCCACATGGTTATCTGCTCACCCTTGTCTGCGCGTAAGAGCTCCAGCATGTTTATGTCGTTCATGCACATTCTGGGCGAGACCCGATTGCGGTAGTTGATACAAAAGGCATGGCGGTATATCTGCCACAGTTCCATCCCTTTTGTGCTTCCTTTAAGGAGGATGAGTTCGCGCCGCAGTTTTTGCTCCCAGCTGCGCATCTTTTCAGTCAGGCGTTCGCTAAGCAGTGGCAGGTCAGGAGTTGCATTGATTTGAGCGCCGTTGAGTTGAACCTGAACGATAAAATGCTCGGCATCGAGGTGCAGCACCCGCGAACTGATAACCTCAGCATTACATTGCCGTTTCAGGTACGTTTCTATAGAGGGGAAATCCACGCTCGGGTTAAGGGAGTGCGGCACGATAAGCAGAAGATTCAAGCGTCTGGAATCGTGATCAAGTAAAACAATCCTTACGCTTGAAGGGTGAGAAAATAGCAGTGATTTTATGATGGACTGCAATTGTCCCCGGTCTAAAAAAAACAGCTCCGTGATCGGAAAAGCAGAAAGCAGGTCTTTAGTTTTAAGGTAGTTGTAACTCTCAGGCGCGATACCGAGAGTTAGCATAGCTTCTTGCACTTTGGTGCGTAATTCGTCAATCTCCAGTGGAGAGCTCCCGCGGGAATGTTGGGTGTAGAGGCCGGCGATATCGTGAACTATATTTTCGCCAGCACTGTTTTGTCCCCGCAATGAGATGTAGGTAAGCAATTCATTGCGCCAGACTGGGCTAGATTTGGAGCTCTGGGTGACCGCCAGGGAGTTGCTCTGGGTTATGCATGCCTGTGCGCTCATATCACACAGGGTGTAGTTCTGAGGGAGGGTTAGGCGGTTGTGAGCTGGGTCAGCGCCAATTCCAAGTACAGTTCCCTCTACAGTTTGCGCCGCCTGAGCAGACTCAAGATTTTCTGGACGCAGCTGTCGGTAAGATAAAGGGACAAAATTATCTTTTAGCAGCCAGCTCCAAAAGCTGCCATGTCCTGCTTTATCTGCCTGTGGCTGGAGTTGCTTCATGGTTTTATACAGCGCTGCACGGTCCGTTGCGACTTGGAGCACCGCCGCCAATACCTGCTCGATTTTGTTCAGCATCTCTTTAGCTCCCGCCGCTCCTTCACTCTGTACGATCAGGAGTGATTCGTTGGCACGCTCCAGTTTTGCATCCAGCAGGGTGGTTATGCTGGTGCCACTGCGGTTAATCTTCAGACGTAGGTGAGTAATAACCTGCCAACATAGACGTTCACGGCGTAACAACAGTAACAGGGAATCGAGCAGAAACGGCGCTTCATCGCAGCTACATACCAGAATTCCCTGATCCTGACTATTGATAGGGAAAAAGCGGACGTTGAGGTCACCCTGACGTTGTCGGATTTGCCCCAGCATCTGCTGGCACAGGTTTTTTAGCTCTGCAGGCTCCAGCATGGCTAGGTCGGCTGGGACCGCATTGTCATGGAGCAGGTCGATAAAGGCACTTAGTTGTTTAAATTCTGCGTCGGAGCAGACTTCTGAACTGAGTTGTTTTTGTGCCTGGATCAACTTGTCGCGGAACTGTTGTACTGCATCCTGCTGGTCTGCCGAAGTATTCACGTAATTGACCTCTGTAATCTGATGATGTTAAATGGATTTCAGCTGCATTTTAACCTTGAGAGTACGGATGGTTTCGTTTTCTGGTGCAGGTTATATGTTGCAGGGTGTAATATTAATTAAGGGTGAAAAAGTAGTGTGCCAGAGTGTAAATTAGTGCGGCACTTTTTGCAAGAATGAGCAGAAAGAAGTTGCTTAGGCCGAAATAAGCGGATAGGGGTGCGGCTAGGTGTTAACGGAGAAACAACAAGAGAAACAGGGTGACCTGTGGGATGAGCAAGAACTGCAGGAAAAAAGGCCAGACTTTAAAGTTTGGGTAAAAACCCATAAGTCGCCTGCCTTGTGGACGCTGACTTGGGAACAATGTCTTGAGCTCTGTAAATACGGTGGAACCATGGTTTCTTGGGAAGGGCACATAATTGCCGGTAGAGATAGGCCCGTTGAGCGTGTAGGGGAAAAACAAGTCAGGGATATGTATCTGCATACGCTTAAGTGCGCCCATGCGGCAGGGAAGGAGCTTGCACCACAGGTGCTTGCAACGGAGGCCAATGCCCTAGGGCTGGAGCCGGAATACGGCATAGCTACGGACTGAAGTGCGTAAAGCGGAACAAAGCAAACGGCGGTGGGCGACCGATTAGCGGTTGCGTTTTTGGTGTGGATGCGATATAAAAATCTCCGCAAGCGCAATTAGCTCAGCTGGATAGAGCGCTAGCCTCCGGAGCTAGAGGTCGCAGGTTCGAATCCTGCATTGCGCACCAACAAATTCAAGGGGTTAGCCTTAGCGGGCTGGCCCTTTTTTTGTTGGTGCCCATTCTGTGCCCACGCGGTGCCCACGATTTTTTCAAAATGACCTCTAGCCCAAGGTTTTTGCTATATTTCGTGTGCTAAAGGTCAAGGTCAAAAGCCTTAGTTGAAATTTGGGCACCGAATGTCGGTTCAACGCATCAATACCGCGTCAAAAATCGTGCCATGAGCAAAAAGTAGGGGTGTTTCTGAACATTAGTCATTCCTTTTGACCATCGGCATAATTTGTGCGATCAGTTAGTTTCTCTCGAGTTGTATACCGAAGTAAGGTTCTGAGGTTCTTTTGTCATCCCTCCGCCTAGAACTTTATTCTTTAGCTTTGCTTGGTTTTTTTTGATAAAGCAACAACTGTTCTGTAAATTCAAAACTTCTCTTTGGAGCGATTGTTGATCCTTAAAAAGTCAAGTAAACTCGGCCAGTTTCCCACTCTTCCGATATCTCCATCAGCACGGCGCTGAC
>JAQUDG010000008.1 GCA_028685815.1 Desulfuromonas sp. | reverse complement strand
GCCGGGCTATCGCCTCGGTCGCAGCGCGCCGGTCTCCACTTAAAAGGATACACTCCAGCCCCAGCGCCTGCAGATCTGCGATAACTTCGGCGGCATCCGGCTTCAGCTCATCACCCAAGGCGATGACGCCCAGAACCTCTTGCTCGCGGGCCAGAAACACGAGGGAATTGCCCGCCGCTGCAAGGTCCTGCGCCTGCTGCTGCACCGCCTCCATTTTCACCCCGTGGCGCTCAAGCAAACTCTGTTGTCCGCAGATATACTGCAGGCCGTCGATCTCGGCCTGAACTCCTTGCCCGCCAATTTCTTCTACGCTAGCAAGGGTTTCCCAACTCAAATTTCGTGCGCGCGCCTGCACCACAACACTGCGAGCTAAGGGATGGTTGCTCCCCTCTTCGAGAGACGCCGCCAGACGCAGCACTTCATCGGCGTTCATGGCAGTCGGGGTATAAACCTCCTCCACCTGAAACACTCCGCTGGTCAGGGTGCCGGTCTTATCCAGCAGCAGAACTTTAAGGTGGGAAATCTGCTCTAGCACTGCCGCTTTTTTAAACAGGATGCCGCGCTCCAACCCAACAGAGCTGCCCACCATGATGGCCATGGGGGTAGCGAGACCAAGGGCGCACGGGCACGCGATAACTACAACTGATATGGACATCTGAAACGCGAACAGAAAGGTGCTATCCAACACAAACAGCCAGACCACAAAGGATGCCAATGAAATCAGGAGTACTGCCGGGACAAAATAATTGGAAACACGGTCGGCGACCCGTTGAATCGGGGCCTTGTCGCCCTGGGCTTCTTCCACCAAACGCACAATCTGGGCCAGAGCCGTTTCATCCCCCACGTGGGTTGCGCGCACCACCAAACGTCCGGAGCGGTTGATGGTTGCACCGCTGACCTGTACTCCCGGTTCTTTATTCACCGGCACCGACTCGCCACTGAGCATGGCTTCGTCGACCGCAGCCTCTCCCTCTACCACGATGCCATCTACCGGTATTTTTTCTCCGGCGCGCACCAAAAGCAGATCTCCTGGCTTGACCTCGGCCACATCTACTTCGCGCTCCACCCCTTCTTCGAAGCGCACCGCCCGTTCCGGCTGCAGATGCAGCAGGCGCTCTAATGCCGCACCAGCCCTGCCCTTGGCCCCGACTTCGAGCCATTTACCAAAGCGGATAAACATGATAAGCATAGCGCTGGTTTCAAAAAATACGGTGGCATTTGGCCCCAGAACACCGAACAGAGACAGCACCGAATAGCCATAGGCGGCGGTGATCCCAAGGGCAACCAGCACATCCATATTGGCCGCGCGATTACGTAGCGAAGTCCAAGCCCCAGTATAAAAATCCAACCCAGCACTGAACTGCACCAGAGTAGCCAGAATGGCGCTCACCCAGAGCGTGCCCCTGCCGAAGATGGGGAAGAACATCAGCAGCATAATGGGCACTGCCCCGGCGGTGGCGATAAGCAGATGCAGACGCTCACGCTTGGTCTGTTCCTGTGCCATGTGCAGCGCCTCGGTGCGCTGCTCCTGCGACCAGGCGCGGTATCCGGCATCGCGCACCGCAGTAAAGATATCTTCCGGGCTAAGAAGCGCGGGGTCGTAGCTAACCTGCCCCGTATTCCGGGCAAAATTTACCGCCACCTCATCCACCCCAGTCAACTTCCCCAGAGCTTTTTCAATGGTGCCCGCACAGTTGGCACAGTGCATTCCGGCAATGTCAAAACGCACCATTTGCATGACACCCTTGGGGGTGGCAGATGCAGCGGTATCCTCATTCGGCACACTGATGTGTGTATTGCGTCGTTGAATAGTCATGCTGGAAAGTCTAACCCAGTTTTATGGGCATGGCTAGCGGCAGCCATGCCCATATACTAAAAGTTATGTGTTTTGTATCACCATTTGGTGCTCGTTATCAGTAGCTCCAGGTAAGGGCAAGGCAGTTCGTCATGGCTGGATCGTCGCCAAACTGATCTTTGATACCCGCGCCGGGGGCAAAAATCCCGAAGATGTAACCCACACTGAAATGCTCATCAAGCGCATACTGAAGCTGGAAATCAAAGGTGGTGCCAGCGTACTTATCCACCTTCTTTCCCGGCTTCCTCATATTATTCAGGTTATCCGTTTTATCGTACCAGATCATGAACACTTGGGTCTTGTAGCTGAGCTTGTCCACCCATTGGGATAGATCTCCTTTGGCTCCAATGGCGGCAAGTCTCTGGCCCGGGTTATTGCCCCGTCCGCCGTTGCTGATCCCACCGTAGTTATCCGTAGGAAGTCCGTCCTTCAAAGGAGCGCGTTCCGGCGAATACGAATACAGGGTTGCGCCGTAGCTCTGCCCCAGATCCTCGCTGAGGATCCCGCCATCCATCCCCATCAGTGGGGTGAAGCGCCCGATGTCGGTAATTCCGACCCAGCCTTTAACTTTATTATCGTTGGCATCGTCATCCCCTTGGGTATAGCGCAGGGCTACATAGGGCTTAAAAGCCTGTGCTACTTCCAACTCCAGACCAGCAAACGCCGCCATGGAGGAGATATCTTTGCCTCCGTCAAACTTACCATCGGCAAATACAATCTCAAACGACGGCTTGAACATCCCTATTTTACCGAGAACCTCCGCACCGTAATAATGGACCTTGGCTTCACGCTGGTCGTTGTCGCTGTAGGCATAGAACGGACTTAAGTCAAAGGTGCCCACCTTCTGATTGAGCTTGAGGGTATAGACGCGCCAGTCGTTCACGGCGTCACTGTCGAAGGGCTCGATTTTAATGCTGCTCATATTCTGAATCGGCAAATACAGCAATTCGTAGCTGGTGGTTTTACTCAGATCCCCACGAAACCCGATAAAGGGATGATCGTCACCGAACAGCAGTCCGCCGGTACGAACATCCAGGAAACGCACATCCCAACCGGTCTCCAGCTCCAGCGCCGGATTGAACTTGTACAGCAACTCGACACGCTCGATGCCAAACTCACCGCCGGTATTGGGGTTGCCATCTTTCTCAGCTCCGGCGTAAAAAGAGCGATCCGCTGTATCTTTTTGCATGATCACATCCGCCTCGGTAATCATTTTCACCGACCACTTCTCCCCTGCGGCCATCCAGCCCAAGCGCAGTTCAGCACGGATATGCTCCCCTTTGGTCATCCCCCCCTCGTTGGCGACAAACATATCGTTCTTTTTGTCATCAAAATCGAAGTTAGAATAATAAGTCGGCAGCACCCGCGCGGTACCAAAAAACTCAATGGCACTCCAGGCTGGGGTCGTGAGCAGCAGCATCACTGCTCCTGCAATAAATTTGGTCATCAATTTTTGGTACATAATCCTCTTCCTCCCTTGATCAGCCTTAAGAAATACAGAACGCTATTCTACTATGGCGGTGTCCAGCATCAGATAAAGGGGAAGAATTAACAGCCCCTCCTTAAAGGGTCAAGAAAATAAAACACCATTCCAGATATTTAAGACGGTTTTTCAGGAGATGAAACAAATGGCTCGGCGGGCAAAATATTTCCCCTGCTGGCGACATCACCCCCGTCCTGCCCCATAACCTGTTTGACAAAAATTGCGCAACGGGATTAGTCTCATGCCCTGTTCACGTACCTGAGTGCTTATATTTCTAATTTTATTTTTTCTTTGTTCCATAGCTAAGGAGAACCTCGATGAGCAATAATTCGGAAAAAACCCAGAAAGATGCACAGAAAAACCCTTGCAACGGATGCGATAAAAGCAGCAACTGCAGTGACGCGGAGAAAAAAAGCTGCGACCAGCAACAGCGTCAGGAGCAGATGCAGTCTTCGCTGGCTAAAATCAAGCACAAGATTCTGGTGATGTCGGGCAAGGGGGGAGTGGGTAAAAGCACTACGGCAGTCAACCTCGCCCTAAGTCTAGCGCAACAGGGGGCTACGGTTGGCCTGCTTGACATCGACCTGCATGGCCCAAGTGTGCCGACCATGCTCGGCCTTGAGCTGCAGCGTCCGGCGGTGGAAGACGACCTCATGCTTCCCGTTGGCGCGCACGGACTCAAAGTGATGTCCATCGGTTTTCTCATCAAAGAGCAGGATGATGCCCTTATCTGGCGCGGCCCCATGAAAGCTGGAGTCATTCAGCAGTTTCTCCGCGATGTAAACTGGGGTGAACTAGATTACCTAGTGGTTGACTGCCCGCCGGGAACCGGGGATGAAGCTCTGAGCATCGTGCAGTTGCTGGGAGAAAACACCGGCGCTGTTTTGGTGACAACCCCGCAAAAGGTGGCGCTGGTGGATGTGCGTAAGTCCGTAACTTTCTGCCATCAGCTCAAGTTACCCATTTACGGCATCGTAGAAAACATGAGTGGCTTTGCGTGCCCTCACTGCAATGAAATGGTGGATATCTTCAAGAAAGGGGGCGGCCGAGAAATGGCGGGCGAAATGAACGTGCCCTTTCTGGGGCAGATCCCCATGGATCCACGCGTGGTAGATGCTGGAGACGAGGGAACCCCAGTAGTGCTCACGTATCCAGATTCTCCAACGGCAAAGGCCTTGACTGAGATTGCTGCGGAGCTGGCGCTGCGCTGCCGATAACTCACGCAATGGCATCTGCGGGCTTTACTTCTGAATTTACCCGCTGCCTTTGATCACATCCCTTTACTGTGCTTAAAAATAAGCCCCGCTGTCTGTTGCCTTTGCAGATAGCGGGGCTTTATTGTTGCAGCACCCTGATTAATATGTGAATATCCAAGAACGTACTACTTAGATTTATGGCTAGTATTTCGAGTCTGTTTTTTGAATTGGGCTTTATACTTATATTTTATTTATCCAGCAAATATCTGCAACGGTTATTTTAGTGCTACTAAATTTTTGATCTGCACCTAAATGCAGCATGTGGCTAAACATGGCGTTGCTACTTTACACGGTCTGCGCCGTAACTTAAACGTAAGCATAGGTATGCTTCCTAACCCTTTTTTATATGTATTCGCCCCGGTTATATTCAACGCCAGCGTCCTGCATGGCAAGCCATCCCCGCCAAGGAGAAAAACACATGGGTCACCAAATCGTCCCCAAACCAATCTCACTCGATCAGTACGGTATTATCAATGTCCACACTGTTCTGCGCAACCTAAGCACCCCTGAGCTGTACGAGGACGCAATTATGCGTGATGAAGGACATCTGTCTCATCAGGGCCCCCTTGTCGTATTCAATCCCGATTACACCGGACGTTCTCCCAACGATCGCTTCATTGTCAAAGCTGGAGCAAGTGCGGAAGATATCTGGTGGGGCGATGTTAACCGTCCGTTTGAGGCGGATAAGTTTGACGCGCTGTACAATCGCATGCTGGCGTACCTGCAAAACCGTGAACTCTACGTGCAGGATTGCTTTGCTGGCAGCGATGTCAATTACCGTCTGCCGGTTCGAGTAATCACCACCTTGGCATGGCAGAGTCTGTTTGCGCGCAACATGTTCATCCTGCCAACCCAAGAGGAACTGGACAACTTCGCCCCCGGCTTTACCGTTATCGCCGCCCCAGATTTCAAAGCTACACCGGAAATTGACGGTACCCGCAGCGAAGCAGCCATCATCATCAACTTCGAGCGCAAGATCGTCTTGATAGCCGCAGCTGCCTACAGCGGTGAAATTAAAAAGGGCATCTTCTCGGTAATGAACTACCTGTTACCCAAGCAAGATGTCCTCTCCATGCACTGCAGCGCCAACGTGGGGGAGGATGGCGACTCAGCCATCTTCTTCGGTCTCTCCGGCACCGGCAAGACCACCCTCTCTGCAGATCCAAAGCGTCGTCTGATCGGTGACGACGAGCATGGCTGGACCAAGGACGGGGTGTTCAATATCGAAGGGGGATGTTACGCCAAGGTTATCAACCTCAGTCCAGAAGCCGAGCCTGAGATCTACCAGTGCACGCGCAAATTCGGCACCATTCTGGAAAACGTCGGCATGGATTCAATTACCCGCTACATAAATCTCGATGATGCCAGCATCACCGAAAACACCCGCGCCGCATACCCGATAACCCATATCCCCAACATTGAGCCTTCACTCAAGGCGGGGCATCCGAGTACTATCATCATGCTTACGGCGGATGCATTCGGAGTTATGCCGCCGATTTCCAAGCTGACCCCCGAGCAGGCCATGTACCACTTCATCTCCGGTTATACCGCAAAGCTGGCCGGCACCGAAAAAGGGGTAACCGAGCCGCAGGCCACTTTCTCCGCCTGCTTTGGTTCACCGTTCATGCCTATGCATCCGTCGGTGTACGGCAACCTGCTCAAAGAGAAAATCCGCGAGCACAAGGTCTCATGCTGGTTGGTCAATACCGGCTGGAGCGGTGGCCCTTATGGCGTCGGCTCACGCATGAAGATCCAATACACCCGTGCAATGCTCGACGCTGCACTCCATGGCCAACTCGAAACGGTTGCGTTCGAGCGTGATCCGATCTTCGGTCTGCACGTGCCCCAGAGCTGCCCCAACGTTCCGGCAGAGGTGCTCAACCCGCGCAACACCTGGAACGACAAGGGTGCGTACGACGCCAAGGCTAAGGAACTGGCCAAGGCTTTCCATAAGAACTTTGAGAAATTCGCCGACGGGGTCACCGACGAAATCCGTGCGGCTGGGCCGCTGGAACGCTGAGCTGAAGCGTAAACGGACCTAGATCCTGGCAAAAGGCCGTGGCAGTTGTCACGGCCTTTTCTTTTCTGCCGACACCAAGTCTACGAAACTGCACTATCCGCTGGTGGCACAAACATTTTCCACCATTGCCACACAGTTTGCGCTCCCATCTAGACTTTTCTCCTTGTTTTACATAAAGTGCGCGCATGGATAAAAATACCCGCCCAGAAAAAAAAGAAATCGCCGCCGCGACCTTAGCCGCGCTGGGCGAATTTGGTCTTATTGAACGTATCCGCCAGCGGGTGCGCGCGAACCCAGCGGTCCTTACCGGCATCGGTGATGATTGCAGCGTATGCACCTTTCCTCCCGGCGAAGTGCTGCTCACCACCAAGGATCTGCTCTTGGAGGATATCCACTTTCGCCGGACATGGATCGATATGTACTCCCTGGGGTGGAAGAGTGCGGCGGTGAACCTAAGCGATATTGCCGCCATGGGGGGTACCGCCCTCTACGTGCATCTCGGCCTTGGCATTCCGGCAGAGACTGCACTAGATGATCTAGAAGCATTCATGCATGGGTTTTTATCCTTGTGTGACCAAGAAAATACAACCCTATGCGGCGGGGACACCTGCCGCTCTGTGCAGGGGCTGTGCATCAGCGTCACCGTGCAGGGCAGCATTCCACAGGCCGAACTCTGCCAACGCAGTGGTGCCACCCCCGGCGATATAATTTACGTTTCCGGCACTCTGGGCGACAGCGCCCTCGCCCTGCTGCAATTGCTGGAGGGTGAAAAACCCGAAGCCCACATTGCGCTGCGACATTACCGCCCGCAACCGCGCCTGCAACTGGGGCGTGCCTTGGCCAGCCAACGGCTCGCCAGCGCCATGATCGATCTTTCCGATGGTATCTTTGCCGACTTAGGGCATATCTTGGAGCGCTCTGGGTGTGGTGCCGAGTTGGACACTAGGCTCATCCCGCTGTCTGCATCCGTGCAGCAGCACCTGCACCAGCAACCACAGCGGCGTACCCAAGTGCTCAAAGGCGGGGAAGACTACGAACTGTTATTTACCGCACCAGCGGAGCAGCAGCAGCGCATCGCGCAACTGAGCGCCGAGTTAAACGTACCCCTGACCGCAGTGGGGAAGATTCTCCCAGCGCAGGAAGGTCTGCGCAGCATCGACCATTGCGGCATAACCCATACATCTATGCGTGAGAACAAATCCGATGCATCTAACCCCGGTGGGTTCAACCACTTTCGCGCTTAATTCGCCCTGTACCTGTTTTCACCCATTATATGGAGAAACCCCATGCTGACTCCGCGTGTCCCCCGAAAACTTTTGTGTCTCTTGTGTGCATGCGCACTCAGCGCCGGGCTTTGGACCCCTGCCCCTTCCCACGCAGCTACAGAGATCAGCGTTGCCACCCTGCAGCAGAAGCTTCAGGCCCCGTTCAAGTCCGACGCACCATCCCAGCTTGCCATTACAAGCTTCAGGGCGGATTTCGACCAACAGGCGCACATCGCCAGCTTGAAGCGTTCCAAAGATGGCCACGGTAAGGTCTCCGTACGTTTTAACGCCGATGCCCCGGCAGCATTCCGCTGGGATTATCTCGAGCCAGAGGTGCAGCACATCATCAGCAATGGCAAAAAACTGTGGGTTTACCTGCCTGAGAGTAATAGAGTAATGATCTCCTCTATCGACGAGCACCTTAACGATGGTGACGATCCGCTCCTGTTTCTGCGCAGTCTCGATAATTTGGACCGCCATTTCAAACTGAGCATCCCAGATCCTCCTCGTAGCCAGAGTGGAGATCAGCTCGGAGACTATTTGCTGACCTTGACCCCAAAGCAGGAGTCAACCTATATGCGTAATCTGACCCTGCATATCCCAGCGGGGTTGATCGATGGCACCCAACCGGAACGATTCCCCCTCGCTGGGGTCACCATCCTTGACCCGAACGGGAACACCACCGTCTTAAGGTTCAATCAGGCAAAGACCAATACAGCGTCAGTCCCTGAGGAGTTTACCTTCAGGGTTCCACCCGGAGTTGAAATCGTCCGCCCCGAGCCAACAGCATCCCAAACACAGATGGATTAAATACATACACAGAAAAAACATACAGGAGGACATTCATGCCAAGTTTTGACATTGTTTCCAAGGTTGATTTACAAGAGGTTGATAACGCAGTTAATCAGACCTGTAAGGAAGTCGATCAGCGCTACGACTTCAAGGGCACCCACAACGAAATCGATCTAGAAGACGGCCAGATCACCATTTTGGCCTCTGATTCCTACAAGCTTGAGGCCATCGTCGATATCCTAAAAGGGAAACTTACCCGACGCGGCGTTTCTACCAAGTGCCTCGATTTTCAGAAGGAAGAACCGGCCTCCGCTGGTGCTATCCGCCAGAAGGTGGTCCTGATCCAGGGGATATCCAAAGAAAAGGGCAAGGAAATTGTCAAGATGATCAAGGGGAGCAAGCTCAAGGTTCAGGCCCAGATCACGGAAGATGAAGTGCGGGTCAGTGGCAAAAACATTGATGATTTGCAGGATATCATGCAGCAGCTGCGCGGCGCGGATCTGGGTGTCGAACTGCAGTTTGTCAACATGCGCTCTTGATCCAGGTTTCGTTGCCAAGTAAGCTGCTTCAAGTACAATAACCCGATACACAAGAGCATCAACCCCGCGTGCTGCAGGCCGTTGATAAGGAACAGATGTGAATTCCATAAATATGAGCGACGTAAATGTGAACCCTGCCACCGTGGCCATGATAAGTCTGGGATGTCCAAAGAACCTCGTCGATACTGAGGTGATTCTCGGGCACCTACCCCCAGAGCGCTACACCATTGTCAGCGATGTAGCCAGCGCCGCCATCATCATCATCAACACCTGCGCCTTTATTGGGGACGCCAAAGAGGAGTGCATCGACACCATCCTCGCTATGGCGCAATACAAAGAGCAGGGCTCCTGCACCATGCTGATCGTGTGTGGCTGTCTACCCCAGCGCTACCGCGAGGAGCTGGCCGCCGGCCTGCCCGAGGTGGATCTGTTCCTAGGTACCGGTGATGCCATCCATATCGGCGAAATTATCGATACCTGGCGCACCGATGCGCCGCAACAGCTGTGCCATATCAGCGCCCCCGCCGGTCTCTACGAACACGACACCCCCAGACTGCAGGCATCGCCTTTTTATACCGCCTACGTCAAGATTGCCGAAGGGTGCGATAACCGCTGCTCCTACTGCATCATCCCGACTTTGCGCGGGCCGCTGCGCTCACGCAGCATCGACTCTGTTGTCGCCGAAGTGCGCCAGCGGGTGGCAGCTGGAGTGGTAGAGATCAACCTGATCGCGCAAGATATCACCGCCTATGGACGCGATCGCAGCGACGGCGCCTCCCTCGAGCAACTGCTGCGCCAGTTGGTGCAAATAGATGAACTGCATTGGCTACGCCTGCTCTACGCCTACCCAGAAGGGGTGAGTGATGAATTGCTCGATCTCATCGCAACACACCCGAAGATCTGCCCCTATCTAGACCTGCCGCTGCAACATATCTCCGCGCCGGTTCTTAAAGGGATGAACCGCCGCCTAGATAGCGACGCCACCGTTGCCTTGATCGAAAAGATCCGCAAGCGCATCCCGAATATCACCTTGCGTACTACCTTTATTGTCGGCTTCCCCGGTGAAACCAAGGAAGATTTTGCCACGCTGCATGCATTTGCCGCGCGCGGGCTGTTTGACCGCGTTGGCGTATTCACCTATTCACAAGAAGAGGGGACCGCAGCGGCAACCTATGGCGCGCAGGTACCGGACGAGATCAAGGAGCAGCGCCGCGAGGCCTTGATGACCACCCTGGGTGAAATTGCGCGGGAGAAGAATCAGAGCCTAATCGGTAGCGAGGTTGAGGTGTTGGTCGAAGGGCTGAGTGAAGAAACAGAGCTGTTGCTACAAGGGCGCAGCATAACCCAGGCTCCGGATATTGACGGTATCACCTACATCAACGCCGGAGACGCCAATGTCGGCGAACTGGTGACGGTCGAAATTACCGATGCCGCAGAATACGACTTGGTAGGACACATCAAGGGAAGTTTGGACTGGTAACGGGGATATGAAGGGGTGCGGCCCATCGTGCTCCCATCTTGCCTTATCCCACTTTAGCGCACCCGATCCCCAGCCCCGCGACCTGAAAGGGTCATAAAGATATAGCGAAAATAGGCGCTGAGGTTTAATTCCTGTAGCATCTTGGCATCGGTCTGCGCCAGCAACTCAGGGGTTGACATATCAATCCCCTCCACCTGCGCTAAGCCGGTAATTCCCGGACGCGCGCCGTACACTCCTAACGCCTCGCGCTGGGCAATCAGCTCCGCTTGATTCAGCAGATTCGGGCGCGGCCCCACCAGACTCATCTCCCCTTTAAGTACATTCCACAGCTGCGGCAATTCATCCAGTTTGGTTTTACGCAAAAATCTGCCCGCTGCCGTGATGGACGCTGAATTCGCCAGGTGGCTGGCGACCGATTCTGTCCCAAGGTGCATGGTTCGAAATTTTACCAGCACAAATGGCCTTTTAGCGCGCCCCATCCGCTCCTGAAAAAATAACGCAGATCCCGTATCAAAATAGCCAATGACGCTGATGAGGAGCAGAACTGGGAGCCCGAATATCAGCCCAAACGCTGCAAACAGGATGTCAAAAAAACGGATCATGGTGGTTTGTTCCCTTAAATAGGAGCAAGGCGATTGGGAGCAACTCCCCACCGCTCTCCTCAGCCCCTCATCCACATTCACTGGAGGAGTCCAGCCCAGCAAGTCTCGCGCCTTACATATATCCACCTGCAATGACCCAAGAACACGCTGCGCTACGGCCTGTTTGCCCAGCAACTTCGCCCCAAACTCAAGGAAGGTAGCCGGAATCGGCAGCAGCAGCGGAGCTTTCCCTAGTGCTTGAGCGAGGCGGCGCAGCAGTTCCGAGGTGGAGAGGTCTTCCCCATCTCCAGCTAAAAATATCTGATTGGCTGCAGCGGGATGCTTGATGCAAGTGGCGATAAGATCGACGAGGTTGTCCAAGCCCACCAACGAGCGTTTATTGTGGATAGCGCCTAGAGGAAGCGGCACCCTTTTTTCAATCAGCTTTATCAGGGTAGCGAAGTTCCCTTTGACCCCCGCGCCATAGACCAAGGGAGGGCGAATTATCACTATCTCCATCCCAGTTTCAGCCCCCAACTGTTGCAGTCCCTTTTCCGCTGCGTGTTTGGAAACGGCGTAGGGGTCTTCCGGTGCAGGGCAGTCTGTTGCATTAAAAGGCTGGCCTGCAACACTCTGCTCTCCGTTTACCTTGATGGTGCTGAGAAAGATAAAGCGCCTAACTTCGGCTACTGCAGCCTGACGCGCTAGGTTCAGGGTGCCTGCGGTATTAACCCGCTGAAACTGCGCTGCGGGGTCGGCACGTTCTTCTTTCATGATATGGACGCGGGCGGCGGTATGCACAACCACCTCCACCCCCGCTAACGCTGCGCCCCAATCGGTGACAGCATCGATATCTCCAATGGCTGCAACGTTTTCAACGGGCAAACAGTCATTTTCGGGAGCATGTCTGCGTACGCTGCGGCGCACAACATGTTCCTGCTCTAGGCGTAGGCACAACGACTTCCCGATAAAGCCATCTGCGCCAGTAACTAATACATGCGCCATCATTGACCCTTTCAATAGAACCAGCGTGAGTTGTTGCATGTGCTATTTGCCATGGATTGGGACCAACTCAGATCAGGGTTTATACCACCCGGTACTTTTTTCTCCCGGAACCTGCATGCGCATTATCGCGGTAGCGGTCAGAGGGATACGGGGTTGTTCCCCCGCTTGGCATACCGGATCGGAGGACCAGCGCGAGAAAACAGTTCCCGTTGGGCCGCGCCCACAGATGAAGGTGTTAAACATCAGTTTGTTTACGAAAGGAACATACAGAGGATACCAATACGTCACGCGAATATGGAGCAGATTTGCCCCCTGGATTGAGGTTTTGGATTCCCCGCCGGTGGTACTGGAGCGATACATGAGGTTATCATTGGGGATAACATTGTCGATGGCGAAATCGGCGAAGGTTTTTTCTTTGGGGCTCAAACGCTCGATACGAATCAATTCTAGCGGGGAGTCAAATTCAGCGTAGACGTGTGCGCGCCCTACCTGAAATGCTTCCACCTGACTTAGCGCGGGTTTGTGCATAGTGCTGCGTTTGTCTGAATCCGGCTCAAAATAGCTGTACAGCGGTGCCAACCCACGCGCCAGTCCCTCCTTTACTGCGGCAAACTGACCCACTTCTGACACTGCGCCACTGTTGTCATCGAAATTGTACAGCTTGTCACAGTTGAGGGTGCCGGCACGGACTGCTTCAAAGACGGCATAGTTAAGGGTGATCTTGGCGTGGTAGACAAGGGCTATCTGGATGGTGGCGAGGATAAGGAGCAGCATCACCGGCAGAATCACGAGCATCTCTACCATCGCCTGCCCAGACTGATCGTCCCGCCTAGCCTGAAAATTCATATCAGTCAACCGTGCTGGTCGGGGCCAGTATTTCCAACAATTGAGCGCGCTTGTACGCTCCCTGTCTAGCCACAGGGTCAGCCGCATCCACATATTCAGGCATATCCACAAAAGTCTTCAGCCCCTCCTGCAAGTGGACTATCCCTTTATTGTACCAAGCCCGGGTCATACGTGGATCGCGCAGAATGGCATTTTCATATGCGGCGATAGCCTGCTTGGGTTGCTTGCTTCGAGTATAGGCGTTACCGAGACGAAACCACAGTTCGGGGTCGCGGGGGATGTGTTCGACTAGGATTTCTAATTCGCGCGCGGCCGCGGCATATTCCTGCTCCATGTACAGACGGTACGCGGTGCGGCGCTGTTCCTCAAGATTCGGACTAGCACATCCGCCTAGCCCCACAATCAGGAGCAGCAACGGAAGAATCAACCCAATCCTGCAACTCATGCATCCTCCCAAATCAAACGCATACCGACATTGATACCGCACCGCTGCGCTTCATGCGCGGCGAGCTCTAATACCGCAGTAGCGCCAAACCCCATACTCAGCCGAAAAGGGCGCATGGCGCGCACCAGCCTGATGACGGTGTTGCTTCGATCCAAATAAACTACATCGATGGCATAACGCATCCCCAGCGTATGTACTGAGTTGCACGGTTTTATGAGCAATCCCTGCCCGGGCTGTAGCGGGGGGCGCCAAAGCAGGCCACGCATTCGTTCAAGCGGCGTGGTGGTCTGCTGCACGGTAGGTAGCATAACTACCTCCGCAGCGCAGTCAGTTGCTATTGCGCGCATCAAGCCTTGTCTCAAAATAATCCTTGCTGCAAAAACTTCATCAAGATGGGGAAGGCCAGCACCATAAAGGTGGTGGGGAAAATAAACATTACCAGTGGCCCGATCAGTTTCACCGGAGCCTCCATCGCTTTCTTTTCTGCGCGCTGGAAGCGCTCACTGCGCCGCTGGTCTGCCTGAATCTGCAGAACCCCGGCCAAGGCTGAGCCCATTTTTTCTGCATGCACCACCGCGTTGACAAAGCTGGTTACTTCTTGGATCTCCAAACGTTCGGCCATACGCTGCAGCGCCCTTGAGCGCTTGACTCCGGCACGCAAATCGCGCAACACAATGCCGAATTCGATTACCAAGGGGCCAGCGGGAGCTTTTTTGCGTGCCTGCTCGATAGCCCCAGAGAAGTTCAATCCTGCATGCACCGCCATACAGATGAAATCCAGATAGGTGGGCAGGGTCCGCAAGATGGCGTCCACCTGTTTTTTACGCACATCGCGCATCCAGATGTCCGGATAGAAAAAACCCACCAGAGGCAACACCAGAAACATGACATCGTTCCATTCGCCAAGTAATTCTAGCAATATATAGCCGAAGGTAAGGATAAAAAACGCCGCCACACAGCGCAGGGCCAAGTACTCCTCTGCCATCATCATATAACCCATGCCATTGCGACGCAGACGTTTTTCTACACTCTTTACATAGGTATAAGGCAGGCGGACACACCCATAGTAAGCCACTATCCGCACCAGCGGCCAGATAAACTCAAGCGCGGAGGGAAGCGCATCCATGAACTCTCGTTCATCGGGAGGGATCTGCCTGGATATCAGGGTTAGGGAAAACACCAGGCACAGCAGAGAGGCGGTTACGCTCAGGCTGATTATCAGATCTAGGCTACTAAGTATAAACATAATAATGCCGGTGCTCCTTTCCCAGACTGATCCCGTAATCAGACAACGAAGCTATACATCTATGCGGGTAATCTTGCGAATGGCGATGAATCCGAGGGTCTGCATGCATATAATCAAAAACAAGACCGCCCAGCCAAGGTGGGTGGTAAACATCATCCCCATGCTTTCTGGTTCCAACTTCAGGAGTACCAGCATCAGCAGCAGAGGCAGTGCGCTCATCACGATCCCTTGAAGCTTCCCCTGCGCGGTGAGGCTTTCGATCTTCCCTTCCATGGTGAGCTTGCGACGTAACGTATCCGCGAGAGATTCCATAGTATGGGCTAGATTCCCACCTACCTCACGCGAGATCAGAATAGCGCTAAGAGCCATGGATAACGCTTCTAGGGGGATACGCCCTTCCATATTCCGTGCGGAGGTCTCCAGATCTACCCCGAGCTTTTGCTCGCGCACCATCAAACTGAACTCCTGACTTAAAGGCGCGGGGCTCTCCTTGATCAGGTTATCCAGCGCGATGGCGATACTGGCTCCAGCCCGCAGCGAACCAGAGAGCATAAGCAACGCGTCTGGCAGTTGGCGTTCAAACATCCGCAGCCGCTTTTTAATCATCATTTTTAGAATGATATAGGGCGATAGCAGCAGCACTACAAAGGTAATAAACGCCAGCAGCAGATCGCGGGAGAGTTCCAATACCACCAAAGGGGTGATGGTTATTAACCCAATGTAGTAATAGAAATAGCGCCCTACATTCACGAATAAAAACAATTCCGAAAACTTGTTCGTGGTGATGTCTTCCACTACATCTCGGTAATATGCGAGCTTATCGTACATGGACTTAAAAAACAGCCATGCCAATATCCCTGCAGATAAAGCTGAGAGGCTGGCTATAATAGAATTAAACATCGGAATCCTGCTCAAAGATACTCATGTCAACCTGAAGCCCGCTCTGGCGCAGGTCTTCGTAAAATTCAGGCACCCGCCCGGTTGCCTTTAGCGTGCCGAGAACCTTCCCCTTTTCATCCAAACCGCTCTGTCTGAACAAGAACAAATCCTGCATCTGCACAACCCCACTTTCCATCCCCGTAATTTCGGTAACATGGGTGATCTTCCGACTGCCGTCAGAAAAACGTGACTGCTGCACGATGATATCCACTGCCGAGGCTATTTGTTCCAGGATCGCCTTGTCGGGCAACTCCATCCCCGCCATCATAACCATGACCATCAGGCGCGAGACAACATCACGGGGGGTATTGGCATGTACAGTGGTCAGGGAGCCGTTGTGACCGGTATTCATCGCTTGGAGCATATCCAGTGCTTCACTGCCACGGCACTCGCCCACCACGATACGATCGGGGCGCATACGCAGACAGTTTTTCACCAAATCGCGAATGGCGACCGCCCCCTTGCCTTCCATATTGGCAGGGCGCGCCTCCAAAGAGACTACGTGGGGCTGTTCCAAACGTAATTCGGCGGAGTCTTCTACCGTGACAATGCGTTCATCGGAAGGGACAAAACTAGCAAGCAGATTAAGAAAGGTGGTTTTACCGCTGCCGGTTCCGCCGGAAATAATAATGTTTTTACGGTTTCGGACCGCCATCTCTAAAAACTGTACCACCTCGGGGGTGATCGCCCCGAAACGATACAGATCTTCCACGGTTAGGCTCTTCTGAGAAAATTTCCGGATCGTCAGGCACGGCCCTTTAATCGCCAGAGGGGGGATGATGGCGTTGATTCTGGAGCCATCCTTGAGGCGCCCGTCCACCATAGGTGAACTCTCGTCGATGCGCCGCCCCAGCGGAGAGATGATCCGCTCAATAACCGCCAACACTGCATCATTACTACTGAAGGTTACAGTCGAGTTGTGCAGCTTCCCGCCCGCTTCATAGTAGATCTTATCGTAACCATTCACCATGATTTCGGTTATGGAATCATCGGCGAGAAAGTCTTCTAGGGGGCCCAAGCCGACCGCCTCGTTCAACACTTCCTTGGCCAGACGTTCTCGATCGAGGTGGGCAGGAAGATCGGTGTCCATCTCCTCGATTATTCCCAGGATCAGCCCTTTTACTAATGCCGTCAGCTGTTTATCATCTAGAGACTCCACATCGGTGCGGCGGATATCCATATCGCCCATAAGCTTGGCATGGATGCGTTTGTGCCACACAAAACGATCTTCCGCTATAGGCTCCGACTCTTGCCCCACTTCTGCAGCGCCGGGCTTCACCCCAAGGGTGTGGACTGGTACCTTTTTATATATTTCAGCCATAGTTTGTGGAGGACGTGAAGCAGAGACGTCACTCTCAAACGCAGGAGTGGTTCTAGTGCTTGGTTCATCGGCGGCCAAAGGCGCCACCACCTTGGGGGCTGTAACGGCCTGATCCGAATTGGGCTTACCACTCTCTACGCTCAGGAGATAGCTGCCTATCGAGATAACGTCTGCACTGGATAACGGCCCGTAGGTATCCGCAGCTTTGCCGTTTACCGTGGTGCCAATAGCGCCAGACATATCCTGGACATAGATGCCATCCCCACGGCGTTCAAGCTGCGCATGCACCCCAGCTATCCGCCAACCTTTTAGTTGAAGAAAGTTTTTGCTCGAACGCCCAATGGTGCAGAGGTGATCTGCACATTCTACGCACTCAAGCTCTTGCCCATTTCTCCCTTTGACCTTAATACGCATCATAGCTATACGGTCACCTCTGCGCCAAAGCACATTCGATCTCAGTGCGAGGTTGATATGCTCTATTCAAGAATATTTTCCCCCTGCATAATGCGGGCGAATTCCTTATCGATGAGCTCACTCTTCTCCAGTTCCTGCCGGTTAAGCTCAGAGGTAGCGTCATAAATATATGGGGTAATGAAAATCACTAGCTCAGTCTCTTTATTCTGAAATTTCTTCGATTTGAACAATTTCCCTAGCACGGGTAAATCACCAAGCCACTTGACCTTATTGAAGTTTTTTCCAGCCTCACTCTTAACTAAACCCGCAATTACTAGGGTTTGTTCTGCCTTGAGACTGACATCGGTATTGGTGCGCCTTGTACTTACCCCCGGAATGCCGTTAACCGAAGTGCCCTCGTCAATGGTGCTGATTTCAGTTTCGATATGCGCCAGGATATTGTTCATATCATCGACCACGGGCTGAACATTGAGCGAGATGCCGTATTTTTTAAACTCTACATTGGTAGCACCCATGGCATTGCTTGTGGGTACCGGATATTCGCCACCCGCCAAAAAATCTGCCGATCCACCTGAACGTGCACTCAACCTAGGCTCGGCTAGCACCACGGCGTCACCGGTACCTTCGTACAGATTGATCATGGAACTCGCCCCGGTCGCAATGCCGAAGTATCCAACGGGGCTAGTGAGGCTTTTCCTCCCCGCTGCTGCCAGAGAACCAGGAATACTCTCCTGCTGGGTGTTGTTGAGGATAGAAGCATCGTTGCCTGAAGTTTTTCCTTCGAGGCCAAATTCGAACGACGGTCCGTCTATCCCCTTCATAATGTTCCAATTGATACCGAGGTTTTCGGTCACAGAGCGATTCATCTCCATAATCCGCACCTTCATGTACACCATCTTATCCGCCACGGCATCCTGCACCCGGGTGAGATTCATGATTGAAGGATATTTTTCTTTAATCACCTTGAGAACCTGTTCGTATTCTGAAGTAACTTCGCCGGATAACACGGGATCGCCACCAACTTCATTCACATTGATGCCAGGAACATCCTTGAGTAGATATTTGACATCGGCGGTAATGTTGCGGGTTTTCACAAGATCAAGCACATTGGGATAGCGTTTCATAATACGGTCATAGTGACTTTTATCCACAGGAGCTATGCCACCCTTCACCACGGTAACATCTCCAACTTTATATACCTTTATCCCAGAGATATCCGCCAGTAGCAGTACTAGTTCTTGATAATGATCCATCACCCGCTTTTGCTGGACGGTGATCTCTAGGTCACGCTCACTGCCATCTTTGCGCCAGATATGCATTTTGGTAACCCCTTCTGCATCAGCTAGGACTACCAGTTGTCCTTGGGGCAAAATGCTATTACTGGCCACTCTGGGATTACCAATGGCTACGCGTTCAATATTGTTGATCTCTAGAACCTTAACTTCACCCACATACATGATAATGGTCTGTTTGGCTGCCAGTGCAACGGAAGGTACGAGGATCAGCACGGCAAATATCAACAGCAGCATCGATGGATGCCGAGTCGAACGCTTTATCTGGTCTGCCTGATTCTTCATTCTCATCCTAGTTATCCAAAGATTGTATGGTTGCTTTTTCTTTATCATCCGAGTCCATCTGGCGGATATGAAGCATAAAGGTCTTAGCCACCCCGTCGCTGCTGCCACCGATGATGATTTCGACATCTTGAGATAAGGCACCGAAACCTATGCCGGTTGTACCTGAACCGAGGGACTGAACGAATTCAGGATTATACGCTCCGCTGACACCTGCCAAGGGTGCGGTCAGATTAGCTTGCGCCACCATATCGTGGAGCGCGACATCCTCCGCACTCATTTCTGAGCCATCGGCATTGCGTAATACGCCCTCCGTATCCACGTAAGCACCATCAATTACATTCCCATCTTTGGTACGAACCTTGCCATCACCTCCGACACTGACGAAGTCTTTAGCCGCGACAAGTTTCCCGTTTTCATCCACAATATTGCCGGACGCATCCTTGTGCAGCCCTTTTGCTGCCAAGGCGATATCTTGGGCCGACATCTTCTTACCATCGGCTGAATATAAGGCACCATCTTCGCCGACATGCACCCCTTGCAGCACCCTGCCATCTTTGGTACGCACCACGCCGTCATGGCCAATACTGACAAGATCTTGGGGCAGGACCGCCTGTCCATCAGAGGTGACTAGATTGCCATTCTCATCAAGGTGGATCGCCGTCTCAGCAGCACCACGGGTACGTACCGGTTGACCGTTCGCATCTACTAGGTTTCCATCTACATCCAGGTGCATCCCTTTTGAGGCCTTGAGTACATCTACGGCACTCACCTCGCTACCATCTACATCATAGAGCTTACCGTCTGCACCAACACGCACCCCTTGCAGCACCCTGCCATCTTTGGTGCGGACCACCCCTTCATGGTCTACACTCACCAAATCCCGCGCCATTACAGACTTGCCATCCGCTGTCACCAAATTCCCCTGTGCATCAAGATGGATTGGTTGGGATTGTTCTATTTTGACGCGCACGCTTCCGTCGGCATCAACAACCAAATCATCTGCATTGAGCACCTGCCCATCCTTGGTGCGCACCTGCCCATCTCTGCCCACTTCTACCCCAGTTATTTTTTTGCCGTCATGGGTATAGATATTTCCAGCGTTATCTACGAGAAATCCGCCCTTGACGGTTCTATAACCGTTGCCATCCACCACGTTACCGTGTTTATCCACGAGAGTGCCGTCCTGACTTGCAACCAAACTTTGCGTATCAACCAGCTGGCCGTCCTGGGTATAAATTTTCCCATCCTGCCCTACAACCAGATTGCGCCCTGAAAGGACAATGCCATCTTGCGTTACCAGCAAGCCGTCCTCATTCATCCGCACATTGGGATCGGTAATCCTGATTCCGCTCTGGGTAACCAGATTCCCCTCTGCGTCTGTATGCACCCCTGCAAGCTCGCTGTTAACATATTTAGCCCGCGCCTGACGAAACAGCGTATCCGCATTTCCAATCAGATCACTCATGCCGATACGATTGTAACGGAAGCCTGCGGTATCGTCTGGATTACGCAAGGTAGCGACGATGGAACCACGTGCCTCAGCCAGGGTGAGCAACGCCGCTTCCTTAGGGGTAACTTCAAGGGTGAGGGTATCGTAGCTCTGGCGGCGCTGGGACACTTGCAGGTTCTTGAATTCATCTTCGTTGGGGCGCGCGCTCTTTTGATCCGTAGCCAGCACGAGGACATCTTCCAGCACCGGCATAATAACTTCGCCGCTGTCGGTCTCCCCAACGACGTTAGCGCCATGAATTCTAGCCGCGATATCCACAAAGTTGCCTGGACGGATAAGGCCGGAAATCGAGTTGATCTCCCCCACTTGAATGGTTACGGCGCGGTTCCCGAGTTGAATGGTGCCAGAGAAATCTTTAGGAATATTCAGGTCAAAATAATCATTGCTAAGCATCTTCCCCTGACCTAAGGGCTTGTTGAGGATCGCACCATCTACGGCGTCAAACATGGATGAGGTGATCACCTCACTGTTGACAAAATCCGCTGGAACGGTACGCACCGCCATGGTAGCTGCATTCACGCGGCTGCCTACCTCGAGATTTTGAGCTGCGACCACAACCTGCACCGTCTGTTTTTCCGGTGGTGTCAGACGCTGTTCCAAGCGACGCTCCAGCAGTTTCAAATGGGTCAACGTCCCTAGGCCGGCCAACACTGCAAATAATACTGCCAGGCCCAGCAGCCTCCAGGTTTTCCGTTTATCTCCACCTTGGTCAATTTTTGGCATAGCAGTCACTTATTTAAGGTTAGCAAGCGGGCACATGTTCCTACAACAGATGCGTTATTTTTTGCCAAATTTTTTCTATCCCCCCCGGCATTTCCATGCTGCGCGGATCTGGAAGGTGGGCGTGTTCTATATCTTTTTCTATCTCTTCGAGCGCTTCTAGGACATGCTCAATTTTGGCCGAGTCTCGTTGAATAGCATCATCAAAAACCTTACTAGGCGGATCGGAGATCGCCACGGAGAAAGCATAGCTGTGGTATTTATTCTGCATGGTACCGCTCATCCGTTGAAAAACGCCTGGCCCTTTAACAAGCACCGCAATCAAGATAATACACACCACCAAATACTCGATGGTGGACTGCCCCGTTTGGTTAAAGATACGCGGGATACTTTTTATATTTTGCCTAAAACATAGCGAGATACGCGGTGGAACACGGCATGAGACATTCCGAGAAGTTCGGTGGGAGGCCTGGCAAGAGGTATGAGGTGAAGGGTGGCGCCGCTGCCTGCATATCATGCTATTTCTCCCTTTAATCCGAGGTTACGCGATTGATTACCACCACAGAGCCCACAGCAGTTTTGTTTACCACTAGGCGCACCTCTGCACCGAAACGCCGGAACGCCATAGCCCTCGCGCCGGGAAGTTCTTGGTCTTGCAATACCCCCCAGCCTCGGTCGCTGTAATGATCTCGATAAAACTGCCCATTAGTAGCCACTGAAAACTTATTCGCCAGCATCACAACCTCCCCTTTTTTCCCAGGGTCAAAACTAGTGTTTTGATTAAGAACTTTGCTGCCGGCAAGTTTTGGGATATCCGCTGCTACCGAAGTTTTTGTGTCAATCTCATCCAAATTGGCGACGGCAAGATAGCCATCGGCGCTAAGGGCATTGCTCTGTCTGACCTGCACGGTGAGCAAGTGACGCTGCTCCAATCGAGATATAACATGCCACGGCTCTACATGGGCTTCACGATAGCCCGCATGCCCAGCGTATTGGCTCTGCCAGGTTTTGCGGTAAAATTTCAGGACTTCTTCTACGTCCCTATCTGCCTCAAAATACTCCACTTTTGAAGGGATGCCATTAACAAGCATCTTCTCTGCCACTGCAGTGCGCTTGATCCATTGTGGAGCGGGAATAGTCGGAGCGCTATAGCCACTGACTGGCATAAATACACAAAAGAGAAATACGGCAACCGCACTCTGGAGCAATAACGCACGCGAGGCACACCTGCGGTCACTAGGTACGTATGCGCAGTCAGTTCTACTCATATGAAAGCAGCCCAGCTTTCGACTCTAGCGTTTTCTTGTTTTCCTCCAGGTGCTCGTAGGGCATTAGATCATCCTTGACATGCCCAAACTCAGGCAACCCCGGCAATTTGACTCTAATCAGTGGGATTTTGCCCACCAGATCATTTAATCCACCCACAATCTTATTTACCGGATGAGATATGGGCGCCAATATCGAAGTAACCACCAGCCCTTTGCTCTCGCGTATGGCCTGGCTGCCGCTCCCAGCGTTCCAGTTGTTTGACTGCACTGCCGCCTTGGCACTAAAGATTAGGGGTTGAGCTGAGGCACCAGCGTGTTCACCCTTTAAATTGTAGCGGGGTAGAATCTGCCCAAGAGAGCGCACCGGAACCTCAACTTCAGAGGTAAAATAACCTTTAGAGTTGCGCAGGACATCAAACTCTGTAGCAGGTCCAAGGGCACTTATCAGCTTGCCCAAGTACGCGACCGCAGTGCCTACAACATCAAGCAGGTTTTGCAACAAATCGCCAATGGCTCCAAACGGCAACGGCGTCTGTTTTTCTTTGAGCTCAGTTTTAATATCATCAAGGTGAAATAACGCCTTGGCGCGGTGATCTTTCCACAAAGGTTCCACCGCCATGGTCGCCATGGAAGTGCCGTAGTCTGGGGAGGTGCGGTCTGTAAAGAAATATTCAAACCCCTCTTCGGTGACCTGTTTGTATTTTTTAACTCCAGCGCGCTGATTAGACTCTACGCCGCTCATGATGTACTCATCTTGCCCAAACCAGACGGTATATTCCCACGCGGTAAACCGTGCATGCTGAATCGCCGCGTGTTTAATATCGATATATTTGCCCAGCAGCGGTACCGTCAGAAACAGAGGCACCAGAATAAAGGCCGCCGCGATTACGAACTCCGTGGCTGCCTGTCCCTTCTGCTGCCCTAATTGTCTCAGTGTCCGGCGCATTTAGTGCTCCAACATAGGTTGAACAGGCTCTCTACGCACAAAAACATCTAAACTAGCGAGATATCTTAGTTCGGCAGTTCAAATCACATCCTGACAGGCAACTTCTACCCAAGGCAAAGTGACTAAGCCCACGTAGATCTTCATAAAAACATACGTAACACTCGGTCAACTACATCAGCCAGCCCTTCTAGTACTTGATTCATAAGCTTCAGGACATCATCCAACACTCCGCCACCAATGAGTTTCTTCTCGTCCTCAGCAAGCCACAGCACATTTTGCTGTAATGCCAGGGCCATGAAGCGTTGGCGGTCACTGCTATCAACTAGGCGTGCCTGCCAAAATGGACTAAACACATTGGGGTTCTCACGCCGCCCGTCTTTGCGCGCAAAATAACCTGGATGCTCGGGGCGCATGAAGTAAAGCTCAGCGCGGGCGATCGCCGCAATACAGTCAACCTTGGTATCACCAGGGTATTGAGTTAAATCCAACCCAGCGGCGAACTGCGGTCCTTTACTATCGATATCCTTAAAAGTGCGGGTAACCCCAACCATAAAGAATGGAGCTTCAAACGGAATCAACCCGCCTCCGGGCTTCGGCAGCTCCATACTCGCCATATCTCGATACGGCTTCAAGCCAGAATAGGGATTACCCGAAACTACGTTCTTTTTCATCTGCGTGATGGCTTTTGGCCATGCCACCAAATGCGAAGAGTCCCCAGCTCCACCGTATGCCTCTTGACTACGATGCCCGTAGGTAAGCTTCTCCGGCACCGACGGGAGCACATCCCCACTCGACAGGGCACTCTTCCCTGACGGTGGTGCCTGATACGCCCCAGATCCAAAAGGAAACACGGCAGGAAATGGGAACCATTTCCCAAATATCTTGAGTTTTGAACCCAACACCGTGGTATCTATTGCCGACCAAACATACCCATCCGTTTCACGCAATTCAGATGCGCCGTAACTTTCCCCCCCCAGAAAATATTCCCCCCCGATTTCTACATTGATGATCGGGACGGTGACGCTGAGCTCCAAGCCAAGCCCCAAGTTCCAGTTACGGTTGGTGCTTTTATCTCTATCTCCACTACTGAACGGATCACGCGCATCACGTACGGTGGCAGCAAAACGCCCCATTCCGTCTTTTTGCACTTGATCCTTTTCCTTCTGCTTTTTGTTCTTTGCGGCTGAGGTCGGGCTGGAATATGTTTGGGTATATCCTTTCCAGAATGAGGGGACATGCCCTACAAGGGCAATAATACCCAGATCTGAGGGGCGGGCGCCGCCCAGATTTCCCCCCAGGATATCGTTGCGATTAAACTGCGTTCCTTCTGTATTATCCTCAAGATTCTGATATAGGCTCTTAACTACCGCCCCATAGGTTGCACCGTGGTATACAACCTGGCTGGTGCTGTAGACCTTGTTGACCAGCGACAATCCCGTAATTACCGGGCCGGTAACCT
The DNA here is from genome assembly GCA_028685815.1 of Desulfuromonas sp. Lineage (GTDB taxonomy): Bacteria > Desulfobacterota > Desulfuromonadia > Desulfuromonadales > Desulfuromonadaceae > JAIVHC01. The sequence continues at coordinate 16,832 of JAQUDG010000008.1, read as the reverse complement.
TACCTAAGAAAGCCCCCATGGCTTCGCCCACAGTGGTAAGAACCCCGGCTATTGTTTCAAGCGTGGCAACGATAACGGAAGTAGCTGCTTCTACAATTAAGGGGCCGCCTATGGTCGGAATTAATGCTATCGCTAGCGCAGCGCCAATAGATTCAATTACCGGAACATAGATGTTTGCGTATTCCTGGGCCTGAGACAATTGGTCTGCCCACGAGAGCAAGCCCACCATCTGCCCCACCCCAACTTCGTTTCCCACCATGGCGCGGTTGGTATAAGCAGCGAAATTGAGTGAGCGTGCCTCCAGAACTATGGCGCTGTAGGCAGCAGCATCCGCAGCATTTTGTAACTGCATCTTTTCGCTGGTTATGCGCCCCGACTTGTATAGAAAAACTGTACACAGGAGCACTACCCCAAGCAGAGCCAGAACAAATACTGCTGCCTGTCCCTTCTGGTTGCTGCGTACAGCTTGCCTACAATGCTCAAACATGCCGTGCACCTATCTGGTGCCTATTCTCCCGCAGCGTCTGCTCCGCCAACATAGTTTTTAAGACCTTTAGCCTTGGCGGCATTATCCGCAGCTTTCTGTGCAGCCTCACCAGCAGCTTTGGTCTGGTCGGCCCCGGACTCACCCGCAAGTTCTTTGGTCATGGCGGCAGTCTGCTCCTGCACAGTCGAGCCAAAATAGGTAAACACGGCTATTGCGGCGATAGCAATAAGCGCCACAATAATAATGTACTCGGTCATCCCCTGACCTGACTGATTTTTCAAACCTCTTGCTGATTTCATGTTCTTCTCCTTCGTCTGCATCTTCCTAGTGTGTATTTCCACGTTTATTAAACATCCATATGCCCAGACCAACACTGAACAACTTACTGTTTTACAACGTGTGCGTAAACATATTTTGCATTGAGCCTAACAGGTACCATTTATAGCGACTAAGCGTAAGATGGGCTGATCTGTGGGCACAAACCAAGGACGCGATGGTTAAAACGCCCCTTCAATGACATGCTGCAGGGCTCAGGCTGCAGCACAGCTCGTGCAGGGCCTGCGCTTCGCGTTGGGCGGAGTAGCGCACGGGGTTTGGGCGTGACAGCGCACGGCGCAGCTCTGGTTCAAGCAGTAAACGCTTGACCGCAGCGACAAAGGTCTCTTTGCCCTGGTATAACAAGCCATTGAGACCCTGCTCTACCACCGGTCGGTTCCCAGGAATATCGTGAGCAAGAATCGGACATCCGATAACGGCGGCCTCGATTAAAGCATTAGAGATCCCTTCGGATACGGAGTTATTCACCACCACATCGACCTGTTGTAGAACCGCCCCCATGGAAGTGGGTGGCAACACCCCCAGATAGTGAGCCCACGCACGCATGTCTATCGCGGCGAGAAAGCTGTCGCTGTATTTTCCGTCAAGTTCCGGGCCACAGAACAGCAATTCCCACGCAGGCAACTCCACCGCAGGCGACTCTTCGGCTACGGAATCAAAGAGCTCTAACAGTTCGAGCACCCCTTTTACGGGACGAATACTTGCGGGGCATAAAAACAGCAGCGCCTCTGGATTCAGCGGATGTCTCTGGCGCAGCGGATAGGGTTCCATCCCCAGCTCGATACCGGGGGGGATTTCGTGCAGATGTGCCGCCCAGTGGGGATAGTGCTGGCGCAGATATTCTGCTTCGAGAGGGTTCTGAATGAGCAGCGCATCGGCCTGGGTTAACACCCGTTCGATTATCGGTGCCTGCATGGGATCGTACAGACCTTCATTGATATCGGTACCGCTGAGCAGCACAATTACCGGGATGCGCGTCGCGTCGGCACACATCAGCGGGCTATTGAGCCATTGGCGTCCGGTACGAAAGGCGTGTATCAACAACAATATGTCCGGTTTGTATTCTGCGGCGATCCGCTCGAGAGAAGTCGCGGCTGAATCGAGGTGGCATAGATATACTTCATGCCCGCAGGACTGTAACCCGCGCCGGTAGCGCGTGGCGCTAATCCAGTTGCCGGTGGCCGGGTTGTATTCAGGCGAGCAGATCAGAATGCGCACTTAGATCTCCAAAGGTGGTTAGAGTTATGCCCCGGCGGGTAATAATCTCACGCACCGGAGCTGAAATAAGCGCCTCCTGCTCACGTCTGCGCTCCGCAGTGCAGAACGGCAGGCCGGGATCTTCATCGCCAGGATGGACCATCAATTCCCAATGGCCTGGGGGGATCTGCTCCAGCAATACACATAGACTTTTTTCATGCAGACGATTGAGCAAGGGCATCCCCCAGATACCGTCAGGGCACCGAATCCCTGCTTGCTGAAGGGTCATGCGCATTTGCGCTGCAAGGCGGCGGTACAGGCCGAGCTCTTTGCCGAGAATCGCCTCGGGGTCATATTCTGATGGTTCAGTCGGTGCGCACAACCGCGCCGCCTTGATGCCAAACTGGCGACACACCTCCAGCACCAGCGCCAGCGTTGCGGGGAAAAGCCCCATATGCTGATGGTAATCCACATGATCGGGGACAATCCCATGGCCAAGAACGGTCTCGACCTGAGCCTTGAGTTCGCGCAGGGCCGCCTCCTGATCAAAAGCGGCATCGGCAAACACCGAACGCGCTCTGTGTTTGCCGTAGAAATTACCCTGTGCATCGGTCAAACCGCTGATCTTGCCGCTGAGGGCTTTGCCTTCCGATAGATTCAGATGCACCCCAACTCCAACCCTGCGCATCTTTGCTGCAGTTGCGGCATTGGCACAGGTGTTGCCATTGGCTAGCAGCGAAACACTGCTAACGATACCAGTATCGAGCGCGCGCAAAATGCCCCGATCCCGTCCGGGAGCAAAGCCGAAATCGTCGGCGTTGACAATCAGCTTGCAGTTTGGCTTCGAACTTTGCTCCATCCTTTGCATCACTTTCTGTATCACCAATGGCGTAAGGGGGGGGTGCGACCATAGAGGCGATCCATGAATGGCCTCTACAGGTTGCGGCACCAAGAGGAATTGGATGCCACAATTCCCCCCTTACAAAGGAGGTGCTAGGGGTGGTTGGGCTATCCGATTTCACGGGTGTTGCCTTGGCGGACCGCTACAGCGATGGTTCACCGCCCCCCAAGCCTACTCCGCAAATTTTTTCTTCGGCGAATGTGGATAGCGGCTGTCAAAGGCTTTTTCCTGCTCGGCGCTACCGATTAGCAACATACTTACGCCTGGCTCCAGCACCGCGGTGGGTTCAGGCGAAGTATCCATGTGTCCATCGGGATACTTTAGTGCCACAATGGAGCACCCAAGGGTGTCGCGTAGCTCCGAGCTGACAATATCCTTGCCCACCAGAGCAACTGGAACTCCGCGCTTGAATACATTCATCCCCTCGCTTAGAAATACCGAAGCCTTACGATCGATGAGATTCATTAAAATGCTGGTCCCCACGGAGGCGTTGGCCACCACAAAATCGGCTCCGGCAGCGTAGAGCTGATCCACGTTTTCATCTGAGTTGGCGCGCGCCACAATGCGGATATCGGGGTGCATATGCCGACTGGCCAAAGTGAGGAACACGTTGGTGCTATCATCATTGGTGGTCACAATCACCCCAGTTGCGCGCTCGATGCCCGCATCCATGAGAATCTGACGGGATGTAGCGTCGCCAAGTATCGGCTGATGTCTGGTGCAGACGCTGTTTTCACTTCGATCAATGAGGACAAAAGGTACCGGCTTGCGCTCCAGAAATCTTGCAGCGGCGCAGCCTATATGCCCGTGCCCCAAGATAAAGATCAAATCATCCTCGTCAGGGTCTCCGATCAGCTTTTCCAGGCTCTTGAGTTGATCACTGCTTCCGGTCAGCAGCGCCAGGCTCTCATCATCCAGAATTGTGTCGCGCGTGGGGATAGTCAGTTGGCCACGCTTCCACAGACCAATCACAGACAGTCCCGTCTTCTGTCGAATTTGCGATTGCGCCAAGGTCATACCGGCAAAAGGAGTGCCATTTACCGGTATTTCAGCTATCTGCAACGCTCCGAAGGTATCTAGCACATGAGCCATGGCCCCCTTGGTAGTCGCGCGCGTGGCCAGAAACCGCCCCAAAATATGCGGCATGGCAATCACATGATTAGCACCGGCCTGCTGCAACAGAACTTGATGCTCTGGATCGCCCACCAACGCCACCACCGGTGTATCACAGAGGGAACGCAGCGTAAGGCAGATGTTGGCATTTTCTGGGTCGGACAGATTTGCCACCACATACTGAGCTGATTCCACCCGTAGGTGCCGCATCACCCCTGCATCTGTAGGCGAGCCATAGACCACCTTAAGCCCTTCCTGCTCTTCCAGCTTCAGAGCCCTGTCATAATCTTGCGTAACTATTACAAAGTTCATGTTTCGGCCTTGCAGTTTACGTACGAACAAGCGGGTAATGGAGTCAAGACCGAACACCACAATGTGCCCATGCGTATTCGCGGGTAACTCTAAGGTGGGAGTGTAGCGCAACCGTTGCTCAATCCATGGTGCCAGAAACAGGGTAACCACGCTGAAGGGGAGGATAATCAACAGAAAGACCACTCCGGAGATCGTGACAATCCCAGAAAAAGCATAGCCTATATCGTTGTGAAAGGTGACATCACCAAAGCCAAGGGTACTCATCACCGTTATGGTCCAGTAGATTCCGGCTATAAAAGAGAATTCACGCCCTTCGGTATGCCACATGAGATAGCGAAAAACAGTGGCGTAGGTCAGCATCATGACCAGCAGAAACGCAAAATATATCAACAGCACCTTTAGGTTTTGGCGCGCGCGTCCGCGCACAAAAAAGGCAAGCTGACTTGCAATACCCTTCATAGTAGCTCCATCAACAGGTGAATGACGATAAAACATCCCCTGAATTATTCTTGCGATAAGCTTATCTAAACATGGTCACTTACTAGACAATTTCTGCTCTGGTGCCCCCGCCCTAGCCCTGACGCACCAACTTCTACCATCCGTACAGCGTAATAATAACCCTCGCATAATACAGGTGTTATCATGCAAACGCCACCTCCGTGCTGCATCTACCCTGTACAGCGCATTCACTGCCGCTGTCAGTGGTCATCTCTGCGTTACACTACCCCCAACAACCTATTCAGCTAGCCTCAACACCACCTAAAACCGCGCGCTATCTCTGATTTTCCCTTGACGTGGACTACCCTCTCAACTAAAATTGCTGACCGCTGACTGACCACTCAGTCAAGCAAGGTTATAATGCGTAAACAACACGGAGAAACACCTATGCTTAAAACAGAACAAAACTGGAGAGAACATGGCTCTACCCAGCACCAAAAAACAATCTAAACGCCAAGCACTGTTGGAAGCTGCCCTGGAGCTATTTGCCGAACATGGTTTAACCAGAGCTTCGACCGCCCAAATTGCCAAGCGTGCGGGAGTGGCCAGCGGCACGTTGTTTTTTCATTTTAATAGCAAGGAAGAATTGATCCACGCCCTCTTTGATCAAGTTTATCTGGAAATAGATATCGCGATGCTGCATGAGGTGGAGCCCAGCATGACGATTCAGGAGCAGATGACCCGCCTGCTGCGCAATCTGCTGCGCTATTTTCTCAAGCATCCAGACCAGTTTCGCTTTATGGAACAATTCCATTTTTCCTCGTTCAACACCCTAAATCGGGAACTACATACCGAAAAAGGCTATCTGCGTGCATTGATGTTACGCGCGCGTGAGCAACACATAATCAAGGATGCCCCCTGTCTGAGCTTGGAAGCTACGGCTTTCGGCCCTATCGTAGCGTTGGCCAAGGAACATGCCAATCGGGGAACGCTGATCGATGAACGAACCTTTGAAAGTACTATAGAAGCATGTTGGGACGCGCTGAAGCGCTAACGCGAACAGTTGCGCGCACAAAGCGTATGCGGTGAGCGCCTGTCTGCTTAATTTGAATCCATTATCGTTTTTTTCTTTTTTACGTCAATACCACACCTGCCCTGTCACATTCAGGCGCAGAAGGAGGAACCGCAACAATGAGAGCCATAACCAAAATACCCAGAACACTATCTACATTCTTAGTTTTCTGCACCACCCTCGCTTTCCTTCCACTGGTTGCAGCCGCTGCACCCCAGCAAGGTCAGGGGCCAAGACCAGTAGTAGGGGTTGCAACCGCAACCCTGCAGGATGCCAATCTCCCGAAAAAATACATCGGCCACGTTGAGGCACTGGAGTCGATAGACTTAAAAGCCAGAGTGGCAGGCTATTTGGAGCAGGTGAATTTTGCCGAGGGTTCCGTGGTCAAAAAAGGACAAACCCTGTATGTCATCGAGCAAGCTCCCTACCAAGCCAGGGTGGCCGCTGCCCGAGCTAGGGTGGCTCAGGCTGAAGCCGATCTATTCAAGGCTCAGACCAAACTAAATCGCCTACGCTCTGCCGGAGCCGGGAGCGTCCCTCAAACCGATATGGATGATGCCAAAGCAGCCTACGACCTAGCCCAGGCCCGTCTGCTCGAATCACAGGCTAATCTACAACTATCCGAGATAGATCTCGGCTATACCACCATTAAAGCGCCGCTGGATGGCCGCATTGGCAAAAGTTTTTATAAAAAGGGCGATCTGATCTCCTCAACGTCGGGTTCCATGGCTGAGGTTGTAAGCGTCGATCCCATCCGGGTGCTGTTTTCCGTCAACGAACGACAGACGGAGACCATCCGCAAAGCCGCGACCGATGCAGCTAAACCCGCGGCCAACCCAAGCCTCAAGATCCGAGTCAGCACTACAGATGGGAAAGAATATCCTCAGACCGGTCGGGTAGAATTTATCGATAACAAAATGGATTCAAGCACTGGCACCATCGCTATCTGGTCGATCTTTACCAACCCACAGGGACATCTGCTTCCTGGTGCGTACGTTAATGTTTCCCTCACCCCTGCCGCCCCTTCGATGCAAATTTCCATTCCGCAGGCTGCGATGCAACGTGACAGAGAGGGGGCCTACGTGCTGGTGGTAGATAACAATTCGAAGATTGAGAAACGTAAGATTGAAGCTGGAAAAACCAGCGGGCGCAACCTATTTGTTATTTCCGGCCTGACTGAAGGTGAACTGGTTGTTTACGAAGGAACCCAGAAGGTCGTTCCTGGTGCCGAAGTAAATATGCAGCTCAAGGAAGATAAGGATAACTAACATATGTTTTCTAAGATATTTATTGACCGCCCACGCTTTGCAATGGTTATCGCCATTGTCATCACCTTGGCTGGCGCAATATCCCTGACCTCTCTGCCTGTCGCAGAATATCCATCCATCACGCCACCGGTGGTCAGGATCAGCGCCATCTACCCCGGTGCCAGCGCCCAAGTTATCAAAGATACTATCGCCGCCCCCATCGAACAGGAGATGAACGGAGTCGAGGACATGTTGTACATGGACTCGTCAAGCACCAACAACGGCACCTACTCCCTTGAGATCACCTTCGATGTCGACTCCGACCCAGACATTGACCAAGTAAACGTGCAAAACCGACTCCAGCTGGCGGAATCACAACTGCCGCCGGAAGTGGTCAATCAGGGGATATCCGTGCGCCGTCGTTCCTCCGATATGCTCGGAGTGATCAGCTTCTATTCGCCGGGGAAAACCCACGACCGTCTATTTTTGAGCAACTACATCAGCCGTACCATAAAAGATACCCTGCAGCGCATCGATGGGGTCAGCGATGTGTTTGTGTTCGGTGAATTCGTGTACAGCATGCGGATCTGGATGGATCCAGATAAACTTTCGGCACTCGGCATGAGTACGGATGAGGTTATAAGCGCCATCCGCCAACAGAACATTCAGGCCACACTAGGTTCAGTAGGTACAGCTCCCAGCGTCGCCGGTCAGCAGATGCAATACACCCTGAACGCCAAAGGGCGCCTAGACTCGGTGGAAGAGTTCCAGGACATCATCATCCGTACCAATGATAGAGGCGGATTGGTGCAGTTAAAAGATGTGGCGGATATAGAACTGGGCAGCAAAAGCTACAGCACTGGGGGCAACCTCGACAACCGCGAAGCGATCAGTATGGCGCTGTACCGTTCTTCAAGCGCCAATGCCGTCGCAACCATGGAACGGGTAGGCGAGGTACTCAAGGCGCAGGAAAAAAACATGCCCAACGACGTAGCCTACGTCATTCCGTATGACACCACCAACTATGTAAAAGAGGCCATCAAAGAGATCAGCTTTACCCTGGGGCTGACTTTTCTGCTGGTGGTACTAGTAATTTTCGTGTTTCTGCAGAACATCCGCGCCACCTTAGTGCCGGCCGCCGCAATTCCGGTCTCAATTATTGGCACCTTTGCGGCGCTGCTGATTCTAGGCTTCAACATCAATACCATAACCCTGTTCGCCCTGATTCTTGCCATTGGACTGGTGGTTGACGACGCCATCGTGGTGGTGGAAAACGTCTACCGCATCATGGAAGAGGAAGACCTAGAACCCAAAGAAGCCACCATCAAGGCGATGTCACAGGTTACCGGCCCTATTATTGCCACTACCTTGGTGTTGTTGGCCATATTTGTCCCTATTGCGTTTATGCCCGGCATTACCGGTCTACTGTACAAACAGTTTGGCGTTACCTTGTGCATCTCGGTTCTGATCTCTTCGCTATGTGCTCTTACTTTGAGTCCGGCCATGTGCTCGGTTATCCTCAAAAAAACCAAACCGCGCAAACGTGGTCCCTTGGCTTGGTTCAATAAATTTATGAATTTTTCCCGCAATACCTATGTGGGGATTGTGGGCTGGCTCATCCGCAAGACGGCAGTGGGGGTGGTCCTCTTCCTGCTGATGAGCGCAGGAGCATGGATTTTATCCGGACAAATCCCCACCAGCTTCCTCCCACAGGAGGATAAAGGGGCGTTTCTGATTGATGTACAACTCCCCGAAGGAGCTACCCTGGAGCGCCTCAGCGAGGTTAACGCTGAAGCAACAACACGCATCCTCCAAATAGATGGGATAGAGAGGGTTATTGCCATTGACGGCTTCAGCCTCTTGAGTGGAAATGCGGAAAACGTCGGATTTATCATCGCCGACCTTACTCCCTGGGATGAACGCACCAGTCCGGATCTGAGCATCGACTCCTTGGTACAAAAGGTGACGCAGGAATTAAACGGAATTTCCACCGCCAGCATCCGCGCCTTTATCCCCCCACCCATCCAGGGTCTTGGGGTTACCGGCGGCTTTGACTTTCGCCTACAGGCGCTGGAAGACCAATCCCCCAGTGAACTTGCCGCGGTTGGCCTCGGGTTGGTGATGGCGGCGAACCAGCATCCGGCGCTGAGCATGGTGTACACCACTTACAGCGCCGCCACGCCACAGCTGTGGCTGGATCTGGAGCGAATTCGCATGCAGGAACTGGGGGTCTCCGCAGGTAACTTGTTTGCCACCCTCAATCAACATTTGGGCTCGCAGTACGTCAACGACTTCAACCTCTACGGACGCACCTATCAGGTAAAAGTGCGCGCCAAGGAGAATTTCCGCAAAAACCCAGATGACATCCGAGATCTGTATGTCACCAGCAACTCCGGCAAAGAGATCCCGGTCGAGAACCTGCTGAACATCTCTACCATCCTCGGCGCTAGAGTTATCAACCGCTACAATCAGTTCACCAGCCTCACCATAAATGGTCAAGCCGCACCGGGGCACTCTTCCGGCCAGGCCATGGAAATCATGGAGGAGTTGGCGGCTGAACACTTACCGCCTGGCTACTCCTTTGAGTGGTCTACCATGTCACTGCAAGAGCAGAAAGCCAGCGGCACGGTAGGATACCTCTTCGCCTTGGCGCTCATCTTCGCTTACTTATTCTTGGTGGCGCAGTATGAAAGCTGGAACCTGCCTCTAACGATAGTCCTCTCGGTCACTATTGCCGCCTTGGGCGCTTTAGTGGGGCTGTGGATAACTGGAATTCCCATGTCCATCTATGCTCAGATAGGGATGGTGCTGCTGGTAGGACTGGCCGCTAAGAATGCTATTCTGATTGTAGAATTCTCCCGCGATCGCAAGGTAGAGGGGGCTGAAACCCGAGAGGCGGCCATCGACGGTGCCAGGGTGCGGTTCCGCGCGGTTCTCATGACCGCCTTCACCTTTATCCTCGGAGTCGCCCCGCTGGTATGGGCTATAGGCGCTGGGGCCGCTAGCCGCCGCCATATTGGAATCGTAGTTTTCTCTGGTATGATTGCTGCGTCAACCATAGCTCTGTTGATTATTCCGGTACTGTTCTATCTGTTCCAAAGTCTGCGGGATAAATCTATGGCCTGGAAACAGCGCCGCCGCGAACGCCTGGACAATGAAGAACTTACTGACTAAAAGGTACTTACTACTATGCATATAAATAAGAGCTTATTTTTTACACCACCCCTCTTTAAGGGGATGTCACGCTGGCGCAACCTCGCCCTTATGGGCGTACTTCTGTTGAGTGGCTGCGCCGTAGGGCCAAACTACTCCAATGTGGAGCCAGCTGCACAGGAAAGCTGGTATGCCGAGATGGAAAAAGGGCTTGAAGCAACCGCACTGCAGGAAAGCCAGCTTGCCACTTGGTGGAACGTCTTCGAAGACCCTCTGCTCAGCGCATTGCAACAGCGCGCCATTCGGGAAAACCTCGAGTTGAAGACTGCATTCTCGCGCCTCCAGCAGGCGCGTATCAGTCGCGGATTAAGCCGCTCGGATTACTTTCCCGAGTTGAGCGCCAAAGGCTATGTGCAACGCCAGCGTGGCAGCGAAAATATTGGTAATTCCAGTGGTGGCAAGGAATACGATTGGTACATGGGCGGACTCGACGCTTCGTGGGAACTAGATCTATTTGGCGGAATCCGACGCTCAGTTCAAGCGGCGCAGGCCGAGTTGGAGGCAAGCGCGGCGGATATGCATGCGGTGCTTACCAGTCTCACCGCCGAAGTCGCGCTGAACTACATCGAACTTCGAACCGATCAGCAGCGGTTGCAGGTAGCGCAAAGCCATATAGTGACGCAAGAAAAAACCTACGACCTCAATAATTCACGCTTCAAAGCAGGTCTGATCGACGAACTGGCGCTGCAACAATCCCTGCGCAATCTGGAGCAGAGCAGAGCGCAACTTTCCCGTCTGCAAGCAACAATCCGCATGGCCGAGAACAATCTTGCGGTACTGCTAGGACAGACCGCAGGTTCACTTCGCGAGGAATTCACCTCCATTGGAGAGATCCCCGTAGCACCTCCCCAGATCGCCGTCGGCATCCCCGCTGAAGCCATGCGCCGCCGCCCCGATATCCGACGGGCAGAGCGCGCTCTCGCGGCGCAGAGTGCCCGCATCGGTGTTGCCACCGCCGAGCTGTTCCCCAAATTGCGTCTGCTCGGCACCATCGGCCTCGAGGCAATTAACTCCGGCGGCGACTTTTTTTCTTCCTCTAGCCAGTTCTGGCAGATCGGTCCTGGCATCTCGTGGAACATCTTCCAGGGTAAAGCCCTGCGTTTGAGTGTTGAGATGCAGGAAGAGAGATACACCGAGGCGCTGACACAGTACAATTTGAGTGTGTTAAAGGCGCAGCAAGAGATTGAAAACGCCCTCACCGCCTACGCCAAGGAGCAGATACGCCAAGAGTATCTTGCCAAGGCGGTTGTTGCGGCACAGCGCACGGAATGGCTGGCGCTTGACCGCTACAATGCCGGTCTAGTGGACTTCTACAATGTGCTGGATGCCCAGCGGGCGTTATTTCAGATCGAGGATGAGATGAATCAGAGCAAAGGGGAAGTAGGGGCAAACCTAACCCGGGTTTACAAGGCCCTCGGTGGCGGTTGGCAGGGAGTCGAATAGGATGAAGAGTTTGGGGCAGATTCTGGTTGTCACTGCGAGCATAGTTCTGGTATTGCTGACTTCCGGATGCAGATCGCACTTTGTGGTAGCCACACAGGCTGATAGCGCACGCTTCGACGCCTTGATGGAGCGTGAAGAGCAACAGTTAAACCAGTTGCAACAGCTAACAAGCCAGATCAAAGATATGCACGGCGGCCTACTTGAAGGTCAGAACTTCAAGATACTACATCTGCAGCAGCGGGTAGAAATCCAGGAAAATGAGTTACGCGGACTGCAACATGCGCTTGACGAGTTACGTCAGAGCAGAGAGTTCACCTTGGTGCAGTTCAACGATGCGCGCAGTCGAGCGGTGGTTTCGGAACCCAAGGCTGCTACCGCCAAAGAGACACCAACTCGGCAGGCGGGGAAGCAGGTGGTTGGCGCCGTGGAAAAGGTATTCATCTCCCCACCGGGAATTATACTGCCTGCGCGCATTGATACTGGCGCTGCCACTTCATCCATCGACGCGCGTAAAATAGTAACGTTTGAACGAAATGGTGATCCATGGGTACGCTTTTTTATCCTTAATCCGGAAAACGGGGAAAAACTGAACTCGAGTGCCAAGTGGTGCGCAAGGTGCGCATTATTCAAGCGGTAAAAGAAGAAAGTAACCGTCGTCATGTGGTGGAACTACTTGTAACCCTGGGCAACACCGTGCGCACTGCCGAATTCACCCTAGCGGATCGATCTCACATGGAATTTCCGGTTCTGATCGGGCGTAATGTCCTCATGGACTCTATGACTGTAGATATAAGTAAAAAATATATTTCAACCCCAATGCCGCCGGCACCCTAAAGCATCCACCACTATCCAGGCTTTCTAAATGCCCCGTATCCTGTTCTATACCCTGATATTTTTCCTGTTCGCCATCGGCACCGGCCTGATATGGCTGCGCCATATCCAGACTGAAATCCCTCTACTGCCAGGCAAACAGGTGACCGTATGGCTGGTTGAAGCTCGGGTGACCTTTAGCGCCAATGGCAACCCGGTTGAAGTAAGTCTGGATATTCCCTACTCCGTTCCGGGGTACCGAACATTCAATGAGCAAACCGCCTCTCCGGGGTATGGCTTTTCTGTGCTAGACATAAATGGCAACAGGCGCGCTGTCTGGTCGGTACGCAGCGCCATGGGGCCACAGACTCTGTACTACAAACTGCTGGTAAGCGAAGCCGTCGATTCCAATAACGAGAACCTAGCTCCTCCAGACCCTGTGGTGGAAATATTCTGGGAAGAGTCACAGGGGATAGCCGCGCGTCAAGTGCTGGCACTGGCCCACTCCCAGTCGGACTCACGCCTGAGCATGTGCCGCGAACTAATCAAGCAGATCAATGCCAAAGAGAAGTCACAGAATATTGCTCTACTACTGTCACAAACCCCGCCGGTGCTGCTGCTGGAAAAACTCCTCCACTACGCTGGCATCCCGACCCGTATCGTCAATGGCCTGTATCTGGAAGAAAATCGGCATAACCTAGAGCTCGAACCGATGCTCGAGATATATACGACTGAGCGCTGGATCATGCTCGACCCAGACACAGGACAACATGGACGCCCGGATAATTTTTTTCTCTGGGACCATGGGGGCACGTCGATCCTCGACGTGAGCGGCGGGCGCTATTCCAACGTCAGCTTTGGCATCAGTGCCCAAACAATCTCCGCTAAGCAATTGGCGCTGACCACTACGCCCCCGGAGCACTTTGTCTTTTTTGATATGCACAAACTGCCGGTTGAAGAACAGAATATGCTCAAAGTCATGCTGTTGCTCCCACTGGGGGCTCTGGCGGTGGTGTTTATGAGCGTCATTATTGGAATCCGCACCTCAGGTACCTTCATGCCAATCCTGATTGCGCTTTCGTTTCTGCAGACCTCGCTGGTGCCTGGATTAATCAGTTTTGTCGCCATAGTAGCCTTCGGGCTGCTGTTGCGCAGTTATCTGTCACACTTCAACCTTCTGCTGGTGGCGCGCATCTCGACCATAGTGGTTTTAGTGCTTATGATTATCGTAATTTCAAGTCTGTTTGGCTATCAGATCGGGGTCAACACCCGCATGAGTGTAACCTTCTTTCCAGTCATCATTATCGCCTGGACCATTGAACGGATGTCGATTCTGTGGGAAGACGCGGGACCGCGCGAGGTATTGCTTCAGGGTGGCGGCAGTCTCTTTGTCGCCATCTGCGCCTTCATGCTGATGAGTTGGCCGCTGGCAGCCCACTTAAGCTTTAATTTCCCCGAAATAAATCTCATCATCCTCGCACTGCTCATGGGGATGGGGAGCTACACTGGCTATAAACTCACAGAGCTGCGCCGGTTTCGGGCGCTGCGTCTGAAGCTGGGGCTCTGATGTGGTGTACCAGCGTACGCAGATTGCGCGAACTAGGTATTCTGGGTATGAACGCCCGCAATATCAATTACATAGCGCGCTATAACCCCCGCAAGCTCTACCCCTTGGTTGACGATAAGCTCAAAACCAAAAAACTCGCGGAGCGTCACGGCATCCCCGCACCGAAGCTACACTTTGTTGTAAGAGAACAGCACCGCTTGCGCACCATTGAACAGCGCCTCCTCAATTTAAGCGGGTTCGCCATCAAGCCCGCAAAAGGCTCCGGTGGCAAAGGAATTCTGGTTATCGTTGCGCGGAAGGAGGGGAAGTTTATTACCACCTCCGGTACCTCCCTCGGCATTGACCATGTCAAGCGGCATATCTCTAATATTCTGGCCGGTCTGTATTCTCTAGCAGGAACACCCGATGTCGCGATAATTGAAGAACTAATCGAGTTTTCTGACCTGTTTCGCGGCTATTCCTACCAGGGGGTGCCCGACATCCGTATTGTGGTCTTTCGGGGTTATCCGGTTATGGCGATGCTGCGCTTGGCCACCCGCATCTCCAATGGGAAGGCCAACCTACATCAAGGCGCCATTGGGGTTGGGCTGAATATCTGCACTGGGACGTCATTAAAAGCCGTGCAGTACTCGATGCCGATGACTATCCACCCAGATACCGGCAACACCCTAGAACATATCAGCATCCCACGCTGGGGCGAGATCCTCCTACTGGCGGCGCGCTGCTATGACATGACCGGATTGGGATACATAGGCGCTGACATCGTGCTGGATGGCACCAACAACCCGCTGTTACTCGAGCTCAACGCGCGCCCCGGTCTTGCTATCCAGATCGCCAACGGCCACGGCCTGCTCCCGCGTCTGCGTAATATCGAAGGGTTGAAACGCAGACACGAGAGCGCACAGGCGCGGGTGAACTACATCCTCAAGACCTTTACTACTCCGTAACCTTGGTACGGAACATGGTCAGCAACATCTTGAAGCGCTGCATTGCATGCACACTGTGGGGCAAGCCGCCGGGCATAAGAATAATTTCGCCGGGCTTTACCACGCTCATCTTCCCATCGATCGTAATCTCCCCTTCACCATCCAACACCTGGACAAACGCATTGAACGGTACCGTGTGCTCCGACAGGGATTGCCCTGCGTCAAAGCTGAAAACGGTCAGGGTGCCGCTGGCATTCTTCAACAGGGTACGACTCACCACTGCCCCTTCCTGATATTCAGTCATCTGGGCCAGATTGTAAGCGTGCGCACCATCTACGGTTAACTTGCTCTCAACTTCACTCATATGCAGTCTCCTGTAAGAAATAGTTGTTGCTGAAACGGACGGAAACAAATTCCGTCAATGGCAGTAATGCGTACATTTTATTATTTTGTTCTCGCCCTTTAATAAGCAGATAATCTGCGCCATTTGCGCATAAAAAAGATAGAAACGTTGATTATTCCACAGATTACGCCGACAATGTCCAAATATTTATTTTTTCTCGATAGTATAGCCAAACTAGCTGCAAAGGAAAACCCGCCCTCATCCCGCCCTTCTCCCAAAGGGAGAAGGGGCGCATCGCTCCCGCGCATGCGCAGTGTTGAGGAGAGCATAATACCTGTAACGCATTCTAGATATGACCCAAATCAATTCATTGCCTTTCTTGCACCACTTATTATCTGAGGTGCAATTTGTAGCCTGCTCGGGGACTATCTTGAGTGAACTCGTCGGTCTACCACTCAGCGCCCGCAGCTATTCAGGTGACACCCTGGCACTTTTTTGCTACTGTCTGCGACGCACTATTATTAAATAATTGGCAGCATGGAAGACGGTTAAAATCCGTCGCGGACCCGCCACTGTGTTCGTCGCCTTATCGGCGGCGTTAGTCAGACACATGCCCAATTCATTTGTTCATTCCTGTCTTCGTGGAACGAGGCGGCAGAACACTAACGAGGATTAAATACGCAATCCCCGTAACCCTTCCTGTGGTTGCGGGGATTTTTTATTTTTGCGCGCTCCAACTATTAAGGCTGCCCCTATGCCAAAAAAAATTACCCTGATTAGACACGCAGCCATTGTCAGCCATGGTGGTGTGCTCCAAAGCCTACTCTGTGCTCTACTAAAGTACCCTTTGCAGGATTACCTGAAATTCTCCCTCGAACGGGGCGGTTACGCCACGTTGCAGTTGGAAGATGATCATGCTGTTTTGACCGGACTGCACAATCATGACGTCTGACCCCTCGAAACCGCCACAGCACCATCTACAACAACACCTTCTGTATATCAGCGGTGGCGCGCGCAGCGGAAAAAGCTGTTACGCCGAGCAGCGGGCGCTAGCGCTTCCCGGCCCACGCAGCTACATCGCCACCTGTCCGATTCTGGATGCCGAGATGGAGGCACGCATCTCCATCCACCGAAAGCAGCGCGCCGGACTGGGGTGGCACACCCTCGAAGAGCCTACGGATCTGTGCGGAGCCCTGAACGCAACCCGCAGCAGTTCTGTGGTGCTGGTAGACTGCGTGACGCTATGGATCAACAATCTGCTGTATGCGGACGCAACGGAGGAATTTAATGAAGCCTGGATGGAGGCCACCACCCTCGATGTGATTGAAGCCGCGCGCAGCACCGAGCGCACCGTCATCTTCGTCTCCAATGAACTGGGGATGGGCATTGTTCCGGCGAATGCCCTGTCACGCCGTTATCGTGATTTG
>JAQUDG010000094.1 GCA_028685815.1 Desulfuromonas sp. | reverse complement strand
AGCAAAAAGGCTTCCTTGGTTTTATAGGTGGAACCATCCATATATCCCATACGGCATAACTCAGGCTCACCCCAAGATTGTCCCAAGGCTTCCTGCTCTTCCCCTAAATGATCCGCACTTATGCTGTACTTGAATTTAGGAGCAGCGTAATTACTGACATCCAAAGCAGTATAACCATGGCCCCCACGTCTTTCGCCGAATAAAATTATTTTTTTGGCTGCAGTTGCAGGGTCATTGTCGTGATCATAGCGATACGTAGTTGAATTGCCATCAACAAAATAGTTCAAGCTTTCTGCATTCAATAGTGAACTCACATTCTGAAGCAAATCTTGAGGGATAAACGCCCACAACTCTTCTCCGGTGTCATCATCAAAGCAGTGCAGCATGCCATCATTTGCACCGGCAAAAATGGCAGTTTTGTCGTTGATTCCATCGTCGTTTATATCGTAATGCTCCACTGTCGGTTGAAAATGCAAGACACTACCTAAAGGCCAATCATGTGCCGCACCGGTGTGCACTGCAGCAATAACCTCCTCTGTCAGGCTGGGGTAAGTGCTCAGAGTTGTATTGGCAGCAGTAAAATGGTTAGTCGCATCGGCCAGGTCACTGTTGCTACCCGTGTAGGTGAGAATATTTCTAGCTGCGCTTCTATTGCGCAGAATTTCCCCCGCCCCTCCTGCGGTAACATCTGCCCCGTCAGCCGCTGTACTCCAGTATGATATTGAATTAGAAAAAATTAGGCCTTTATCGCTCGCTGCTTTATTACCCTGCTTGTCATAAACTTCACCATTAGAAAAACCAAACTTTTTTATATTTCCCAGCCATGAACCATAATTGGTGGGCTGAAAAAGTCCAAGATAAATATAGTTGCCAGCGAACACTCCATTTTCACTACTAATAGGAATGGCTGCGGCAGTAAACATCTCGTTATTTTCACCTATAGCGGTAATGATATTTGTAAGGGATTCTCCTAATTCAGCAGCACTGTCTGCGGTATAGTATTTACCTCCACCACGTTTAGCCGTTTCACCGAGGAGCGGAACATCTAACTTAAAACCGACAGTGTAGGTTGTGATAGTCTGATCTTCAAAATCGCCCGCCACACCCATTCTGAGCTTATCGACTTCAGTTGGCGAGGAAGGAAGCGGAAGAATATCGTTCTGATTCAGAAACTCTGCAACATCATCGAGATAACTGGTGTTGTCACCCTGATCACTTTTAGTTACTTTTTTGTCGATGATGTAGTTGGTGGTAGCAAATTTATTGTCATCTCTAGTGGGTTCGCCATCTGTGACCAAAATAATGTAGTTTTTCTGACATCGCCATTTAATTGGACTACTACTATTGTAGTTCTGACACCCAGAATCTTTTTCGGTACAATCAAACGTGTATTGCCCCAGCGGGTAACCCTCACCAGTGGCTGCACCATTAAACCAACTTTGCTTGCCGGCAAAATAAAGACCTGCCTCAGCAAGGGTTTCGGCCAATGGAGTATTGGTATCACACCCCAAAGAACCCACCGCCCCGAAGCCTGTCTGCGCTTTGTGATCCATAGTGTCACCTGGCTCATATCCACCTATTAAGGCAGCGATGTCGGCACCGCACTCTGCAATAATGAATCCTCCATTTCCATACCAACTTACGTTTTTGTATTTCCATTCATCATTAGGGCCGACAGCATATGCTGTATTGAAGGCCATCAAGCCAAAATTAACATCATTATGATTAGCATGTATCAGATTTGCCACCACCTCCTTAGCTACTGCCATCCGGGAACGATACGCTCCCCCAGAAGCCAAGAAATTTCGATAATTTCCCATGCGGTAATCGGCGGTAGACGCAGTTGTGGAGCAGTTTACCCGCGAGCCACTCTTGCTCAACTTCCCACTCCAGGTACCGGCAGCAAGCAATCCATCACGTGCAGAATCGCAGCGCCAGTTGGACGAATTAATATCGGTGAAATAGACACTCCAAGATCCTGAGTACCACGTACTCGTGTACACATAAACACTGTCGCTAATGTAACTCCCTGGATATGTAACACTCGGATTATATGGATCACCTGGCACATCTTCTTCATCCATACTGCCGGAGTTGTCCAGAATAATCAGAACATTGGGTTTAACCGCATTTTCTGCGCCCGAGACACCGTAGATTTCTGTGTCGTCTGCAGATGCTGTAAAGGTTATCAGCACTAACCCAATAAGAATTGAAAGTATTTTTTTCATAACGTGCTCCACATCTTATGCGAGGTTTTGTTTGGTTTTAACTCTCAAAGGCGTCTCTATTCCCAGTTTAGTTCCGGTTGAACGCTTTATAAGTCCCTTCCTGCAAAACTACCTTTCGCCCTTCATCCGGCGAATAGACGGTAGTAACAAAACGCTTGATATAAAAAAACTTCGGGTCATATCCGCTCCCTACCGGTGGTTTACCTTCATGCTCTACCTCTGGCACCTGGTTCGCCGGATGATTTTCGGCAGCGCTAAAGGCAGCGATGTCATCCCAGGAATCTATTGCGGATGTCGGCGACACCAGATTGCGGACTTTGTAGATACTTACTATTTTCCCGGCACTGTCTTTAATTTCACTGCGGTCATCTATACCATTGTCATTCTCATCATTTGCAGCGGTAGGATTGGCCTTGGGGAAACGTGCTGTTGCGATATCTTCTACCACAAAGGTGCCATTGAGCCAGTCCAAACTGTTTATAGCAGCAGTTGCCAGTCCCATTTCTTGATTGTAGAAATCAGTTTTTGAAATGCGATCGTTACTGGCAATCTGTAGTTCTACCGTGGTGGTATTGGTGGCCATGACTCCAATTACCGTCAGAACAAGTAAAAAAAGCATGGCACTGATTAAAACAAAGCCGCGCTCATGGTTGTTTTTCTCTAGCGCCGTAAATACCATGGGTTGCTCTCCCTTCGAAAACATATGTTTCACCTATCTATCTATTTTAATCATAGGCAATGTTAAGGTTTTCAATCGACCCTTATGCTGCCAGATTACTGTTATATCAATGGTTTTACTTCGGATTTCCGGGGTGTTTTCCCTGACGTCCCATACCAGCTCGTAGTTACCCCCATCCGCTATTCTGTGCCCATCCGCTGTGCGTTTTTCGCCGTTCTTCAGGGTATAGGTATTATTGGTACTCTCCCTAAGACGCTGGTCGCCATAATTCCATGACAGCATATCTTCTATCTGGTCACTAGCTATAACTGAGGCTTGGGTCACACGATTGGCGACTGAATTGCCATTGATGGCGGTAAGCTGCATCATGGCAACGCCTAGAACCCCGACAGCAAAGATAACCAACGCAATCAGAACCTCTACCAAGGTAAAACCACCTTCACCGTTTAAGTTTGTTTTATTCATCTTATTTGCTTTCTCCTGGCTCACATCTGTAGATTTCTACACCTAACGACAGTGCTCTGAAAACGGCGGCGGAAGTTATCGGTGTAAGGTCCCCATTCAGCACCGGAAGCTGAGAAATAAGTTTGTGTATTGGTATAATTTCGATCAGGGTGAGTAGTCTTTGCTAAAATCGAAATTTCTATGGAGCGAATCTGGGTTAGCTGTGATGTTGTAGGAGTAAGCGTTTGTGAGTCATTTTTTAGCGTGTAGTAAAACTCCAATTCTTCTATGTTTTCCGCTATGGCACGCTTACTACTTGGGTTGGAACCAACCTGTCTGCCAATATCCATAACGCCATCACTGTAGGCATCATAATGCATAAATGTAATGGTTTTCAGTTCCCCGACCTCATCCGCTCCGGTTGATGTATCGTCATCTCCATCGGCATTGTCGTTATCGATACCGTCATCATCAGCAACCATGGTGAAGGTGACACTTGTAGGTCCTGCTGCTGTAATACCCACAGTGCCTGAGCTGTAAGGATCATATCCAGCCATGCGTAGCTCTTGCATCACTGCGCTTAACGCGGCGCGAATATTTTGTTGCATCTCCGCCACCTGATCTTGAGCGAGATAGCTTTTTTGCTGCGATTGAAATGCCGAATAAACTGCTGTCATTAAAAGACCAGAGATTGCTAACGCAATCAGAACCTCTACTAAGGTAAATCCTTTTTTATCCATTCTTTTATCCCCGCTACTAGCCATAAACTGGCATTTGGTATTGATTGAAGCACTTGTTTATTCCCAGACACTCCCGTTGCTGCTTTGCTTTAATTTAGGGTATCCTGCATTTGAAAGGTTAATTTGGTACCAGCGAGACTTATTATTTCTTAAATCAACTGAACCAACTCTGCCTCCCAACGGCAAACCCCGTGAGTTGTATCCAGAAGTGTCGGTGCTTTGAAAACTTGCCCTAACAAGCGAACAACCCGGGGGCATTTCCACCTGAAACAGCATAGTTTCATCCGCATGCTTTACCCCATCACCCGAGGTGCCACCACCTTTCCCATCATCGATAAATACCATGTATCCTCCGCCGGTGGCTGGATACACAACTGTTGTGAAAGTGATGCCTATATTGGTGTTGCGTTTTACCGCCTCTGTTCGTATTTTCTGCATATTTGAATACAGGTCGCGCGCGGCACCTTTTAAGCGATAGTTAGGCAACCAACCGATAATGTTTGGAATGGCGATGGCGGAAGCGATCCCTATAATCGCAACAACTATAAGCACCTCTAACAAAGTGAAGCCAGCTTGCCTGCCTCGGCCAGATTGTGTTCGTATAATATTCATCTCTCATCTACTCCTTTTCCATATCAATTTATCGGTTGAACCGATATTTACTCTATGCAAGCACTGAAAGATACGTGCCAAACTATCCTAACGGCGTAACTCCACGGTAATTCGAAATATTACTGGAGACCTGATAGTTTTGTCGGATACATGATTCGAGCATTATTTGCATGTTGAGGGTAGAGGAGTGCAGTTTTTGCACTCATAGGCGCACCCATTTTATCTTACTTTAAACATCGGCTAAGCTGCACGTTGGCGCAAAGGACTACTACTCATCTTCTTCGTCTAAAATAAGCATAATCTAAAGACTTTTCTGCCGAATGTCGAGTTAAGCAGTTAGGGTTTATGTGGCTAAATTTCTTTTATTGCTAAGTTTTTGGCGCTTTGTGCTCATGGATGGGTAACTCCAAAGCGTCACGATTTTTTCAGCCAAGGAGGGCATTATGCGTATTGCAGAAGCTAGTATAAATTTAGCGGTCAGTCATCAACTAAAGCAGGAAGATCAGGCGCGGGAATCTTATCAATTCTGGCGTGGGGGGCAGGTTCAGCAACAAAGAGAATCTATGCGGACGACGTTAGCCCAAAGCGACATGACCATGAACATGTCAGACAAAGGCACCGGTCGGGGTTTGGCGCTGGAATCGCGCAATTCGCAGCAGCAGGCGGTGGCGGTAGAGATTTCTAGTCAGACTAGAGGGCTCCAGCCTCAGAGGGCGGTGGTACGCGCTGAAGCGGGTGCGATAGAAGAGCCGCTGGATGATTTGCGCTTGAATCTGTTTAAACTCCTGATTGAAAACTTGACTGGGCGCAAAATCAATGTGATGGCACCCGGTGAGGTGCAGCCACCAGTTGGGGCCGTGGCGATGTCGGCTTCAATGGATGGAGTACCTCAAGTGGATTCGGGGGCAGACTCGGTGGGTTGGGGGCTCGCCTACGATTACTATGAAAGTCACTACGAATATGAATCCACCAGCTTTAGTGCGCAGGGGATTGTAAAAACGGCGGATGGTAAGGAGATTTCGGTTGATTTGCAGGTTAATATGAGTCGTGAGTTTTTCCAGAGCCAGAGTGTATCGCTGCGAGCTGGCGGTGTTATGCAGGACCCGCTAGTGGTTAATTTTGCAGGTGGCAGTGGGGAGTTGACGGAAAATAAGTTCAGTTTTGATATTGATTCAGATGGCCGCGCGGACCAGATCAGCTTTGTGCGCCCTGGCAGTGGTTTTTTGGTGTTGGATCGCAATGACGACGGCCAGATCAACGATGGTAGCGAGCTGTTTGGCCCTGCTACCGGGAATGGGTTTGCGGAGCTGGCTGAATTTGACGAAGACCGCAACGGTTGGATCGATGAGGCGGACAGTGTGTTTGACCGGCTGCGTGTGTGGACCAAGGACAGCTCGGGGCAGGATTATCTGCTGGCTCTGGGGCAAATAGGCATCGGCGCGCTGTATCTGGGGCATATCGAGACCCCGTTTTTGCTGAAAGCTGGGGATAATCAGGATTTAGGCCAGGTGCGCAGCAGTGGTTTTGCGCTGCATGAAAATGGGCTGGCGAGTGTTCTACAGCAGGTGGATCTGGTGGTGTAGGTGGGCTGAAATGCCAAATCCGGCTGTTTAGATCGGCAACCTGAATCCACCGTCCGTCATCCTGAACCCAGCGCCCGTTATCCTGAACTCGATTCAGGATCCCCTCAAAAGAGATTGCGGGTCAAGCCCGCAATGACGGTAATCAGGCAGATCAAGCAACATCAGTTTTTCTCTTGCATTACTATCTTCGAGATTTTGCTCAATGGTTGTTTCATCAGTGTAATCACTGGTATGTTTCGATCTTTTCGAGAATACTACAACGCTCATCTGCTGCTTGTGCCAGCATGTGAGCGATATCCCAGATTGTGGGTAGCTACACCTTCTCCCACTGGAAGCTGGCGATATTGCGCTTGGTAGAATCGAAGTCGATACCTATTAGGTAGATCTCTTTGCCATGTTCTAGGTATTTGTGATGATACTGCCGCTCTTTGATTTGTGTCAGGGCACTCATCTTCCCTTCCTTCTGCCCGTCTACCTTAAATTCGATGATATAGATGCTATGGCTCATTCTGATAGTTAAATCGATGCGCCCTATGCTAGTGGTGTCTTCTGCGCTGAGATCAAGACCCAAGCTGGCAAAGTAGGCATAGACCACACTGGCATAGTAACCTTCGTAGCTGCTAATCTTATTTTTGGTGTAGTTGGTGTTGGAGATAGAGGCAAAGAGTGCGCTCAGGGCTCGACCTAGCTGTTCCACATCTGCGTTGTTCAGACTGGCATATATCTGCCCCTTGGCGACAGTTATATTGTTGTGGGTCAGGGCTCTGGCAACATGATCGTTAAAGGATATGGAGACCTCTTTGTTGGGGAAACCAAGGATGTATTCAGTGCCGTAGCTAAGCGGTATCACCTCTTTTATGGTTAGATAGCCAGCTTGAAACAGGATGGGCTCTAATTCAATATCCTCTATGTCATAGCTGTCGATCAAACTTTTAGATACGCGCACGTTTTCTAGTAGCGGGATGTAGTAGTCATTCTGCTCGATCAGTTTGATCAGGAACGTAGGGGTGCCGGTAGCGAACCAGTAGTTCTCAAACACCTTGCCTTTATCAATAAACAGCAAGATGTCGAAGGGGTTGTAGACCGGTTCACCAAGAAAGTTATACCCATTATACCATTGGCGGACCTTGTCCATGTCAGCACCTTGTAGGTGCGCTGCAAAAGTGGTGTTTAAATCATGCTGAGTGTAGCCACAAACAGTAGCATAGCGCTCGTCAAGGCTAATATCATTGAGGTTATTCAGCCCACTGAATACCGACACCTTGCTGAACTTGCTCACACCAGTGATAAAGGCAAATTTTACGTGCTCGTCGCTGTCTTTGATGGTGGCGTATAAGTCGCGCAGCACCTCTCGGCCCTGCTTGGCCACTTCAGGCTGATCGAGGTTGTCTACAATCAGCTTGTCGTACTCATCGACGAGAATAACCACCTTCTCCCCATACTTTGTATGCGCTTTTTCTATCAACTCTCTAAGGCAGACGCCACCATCTTCAGGGTGCTGGCACGTAACCTCAAGGCGTTCCTGATTGGATCTCATGATGCCGCCTACCATGCGGTGCATGGCATGGAGGTCGCGCGCGACACCTCCAAAGCTGATTTTTATGACGGGATAGGTGGTGTTCCAATCCCACTTATCCTGGATGTATAAACCCTCAAATAGCTCCTTACGCCCCTCAAATAGAGACTGAAGGGTAGACACCAGCACACTCTTGCCGAAGCGTCTTGGACGAGACAGGAAGTAATACTCTCCATGCTCGATGAGGTGTTTTATCTGCTCCGTCTTATCCACATATACATAATCAGCACTGCGGATCTTCTCAAAGGTCTGTATCCCGACAGGGAGTTTCTCCAGCGTAGCCATTTATTTCTGCCTCCAGGCGATGAAGTTCACCGTTTTTTAGCTATGCGCTTACAATTCCCCGTGCTTCGCCTCGCGCTCGTTTAGCCATTTTTGTGCAAGTATCAGGCATAAGTTGTTACTAGCTTTGAGGTCTAATTATAGCACGTCTGCGGCAGCCTTACTTACCGTGGTACAGCACTAGCGGGATTATCGGCGGCAACTCATATTGAATTAGGTTGCGCACTGCGCGCATATCTCCCAGCGCCTTATGGAAGAACGTATTATGGGGATTGTGGCTTTGATTACTGCGGTGATTATATCTTGTCCTGTGAGAATGGGGCAATGCTGAAAAGCTAAAATCCACAAGCAAATTGTGCAGGGCAGCTCATCCAGTATGCCTTTGCGCATTGGCCGACTTCAGGATAACATGTCTGGGATGTAGGCAGCCTAAGGCCGTTGCATATCCGATAAGGAGAACGAAGATGACAGTGTTAGCCAAACTCCCAGTTGGGATTCAGACCTTTGCCAAGGTTCGCGAGGAGAACTACCTTTACATCGACAAGACTCACCACATCGCCAAATTAATTGAAGAAGGGACCTACTATTTTCTGTCGCGCCCGCGTCGCTTCGGTAAGAGTTTGCTGGTGTCTACCCTTCAAGCGTTATTTGAAGGGCGCAAAGAGCTGTTCGAGGGCTTATACATCCAAGATAAATGGGATTGGGAGACAACTTATCCAGTCATAAAGATCAGCTTTGGTGGTGTCGCACGTGATTTGCCTGCCATGTACCGAATGGTGGGCGGCATAATGCAGTCCAATCAGAAGCGCCTTGGGGTTACGTGCCAGCACCCGGAAGATGGCGGCGTTTGTCTGAAAGAGATGATAGAAAAGGCGCATGAGAAATACGGGCAGAAAGTGGTCATCCTTGTCGATGAATACGACAAGTTAATTGTAGACAACCTCGATCAACCAGAAGTCGCCAAGCAGGGGAGGGAAGTGCTACGCGACTTATACACCACCATCAAAGATAGCGACGAGCATGTTAAGTTCGCGTTTCTCACCGGAGTGAGTAAGTTCAGCAAGGTGTCGGTGTTCAGCGGCCTTAACAACCTGGAAGATATAAGCCTGCGCCCCGATTTCGCTACAATATGTGGTTACACCCAGCATGATTTAGACACTACCTTTGCTGGGCATCTACAAGGTGCTGACATGGATCAAGTGCGTCAGTGGTACAATGGGTATAATTTCCTCGGCGAACCAGTCTATAACCCGTTTGATATCCTCCTATTTATCCGGAATGACAAGGTATTCAAAAACTACTGGTTTGCGACTGGAACCCCCACGTTCTTATTGAAGTTGATTGAGAGAAACAACTACTACATACCTCAGTTAGATAGTGTGCGTGTGTCTGAAAGTCTGATTGACAGTTATGATATCGAGGACATTGAACTAGAGCCTATCCTGTTTCAAACCGGCTATCTCACCATAAAAGAAGAGATACAGCTCAGCTATGGTACTGAATACATTCTGGGTTTCCCCAATAAAGAGGTATCAATATCCTTTAATGACCATGTCGCCAGCGCCTTAACTCACAGCAATATCGCTGTCGCCAAGGGGCAGATCTATGTCTCTCTGAACAACGGAGATGTTGAGCAGTTAGGTCGAACCCTGCGCGCACTCTTTTCTTCCATCTCACATGCTAACTACACCAAAAACAAGATCAGCAGCTATGAAGGTTATTATGCCAGTGTGGTCTACGCTTATTTTGCAAGTCTAGGTCTTGATCTCAGCGCAGAAGACGCCACCAGTAGAGGGCGCATTGATTTAAGCATCAGGCTGGAGCGCATTATCTATATCATTGAGTTCAAGGTAGATGGGCAGAAAGATGCACTAACTCAGATCAAAGAGCGGCAGTACCACCACAAATATCTGGAGCAGGGCAAAGATATCTATCTGATCGGTATAGACTTCGACTCCAAGGAGCGCAATATCGCCAACTTCGAGTGGGAGAAGGTGTAGGAGACAAGCACAATCTTCAACTTCGATTTGTCTGTTCCACAATTCCCTAGAATGATCTAACCTCAAGGGTGAACTCCGCCCGCTGCCTGTCCGTATTGGCGCCATAAAATCTTTATCCATCCTCTTCGTCACTATTTTGCAGACGAAGGATCTGATGGTATAGTACACAAACAGTGCGATAAGGTTAGAAAAAACTAGAAGAAGCGACTAGGAAAAGTGGGGCCAGCAGGTGAGGCCATATGAAGTCTGAGAAGGGAGTCAGCACCGATGGCTAAAATAGATAAACTGAGGCTCAGCACCAAATTTATTTTGATTCTTTCGGTGCTCTTGATCGGACTTTTTTTAGTAACCGCGTATCTGACGTATCAAAAACAGCAGGGGGCGGCGCAACGTCTTGCTTTGGCAGAAGCGCAGAGCCGCTCGCACGAATTGGTTACGATATTAAACCACATGTCGAGCATTGTGCGCGACGAGCCACAGCACAATTACGCTCTTGTTCCCGAAGTAGTTACCAATCAGATAGCCCAAAAAATCTCTAAAAACGAGTATTACTCCATCCGCCAAGTTG
>JAQUDG010000007.1 GCA_028685815.1 Desulfuromonas sp. | reverse complement strand
CTAAATGGATAACGTTACCGTGCTTATCCGCCATGATCTGAATTTCGACATGGCGCGGACGCTCACAATATTTTTCGATGTAAACCTCAGGGTTGCCAAATCCAGCTTTGGCTTCTGAGCGTGCTGCCGCAAACGCATTGGGAACCGATGTCAGGGAATGAACTATCTTCATTCCTCGGCCACCTCCACCTGCTGTTGCTTTGATAATAACTGGGCAGCCTATTTCCTCTGCAATCCGTACCGCCTCTTCTGCACTAGTGACGGCATCGGTGGTGCCAGGAAGAATAGGAACACCAGCCTTGGTAACTGTTTGGCGGGCACTGATCTTATCTCCCATCAAACGCATATTTTCTGCAGTTGGTCCAATAAAGGTCAGGCCACAATTTTGGCATATCTCCGCAAACTCTGCATTTTCGGATAGAAAACCATAGCCAGGATGAATAGCATCCGCGTCTGTCACTTCAGCTGCGCTGATAATGGCCTTCATATTCAGATAGCTGTCTGCACTGGCCGCTGGTCCAATACAGACACTCTGATCGGCCAATTTGACATGCAGGGCTTCACTGTCTACGTCTGAATGTACGGCAACTGTTTTTATCCCGAGCTCTTTGCAGGCGCGAATAATCCGCAGGGCAATTTCCCCACGATTGGCAATTACAACCTTGTGAATCATAGTCACTCCTGAACGCAAACCTACAGCTTTTCGACACACAAGCTACAGGTCAGGGATAATGTCTAAATTTTTTCTACAATAAAGAGAACGTCGCCAAA
The DNA here is from genome assembly GCA_028685815.1 of Desulfuromonas sp. GTDB lineage: Bacteria > Desulfobacterota > Desulfuromonadia > Desulfuromonadales > Desulfuromonadaceae > JAIVHC01. The sequence continues at coordinate 41,504 of JAQUDG010000007.1, read as the reverse complement.
TTCTACTGGCTCGGCATTAGTTTTTACCATCTCCACAATTTTACACTTGTATTCAGCTTCGATCTCATTCATGAGCTTCATAGCCTCAACAATACATAGGGTTTGCCCCGCATCCACCACATCTCCTACTTTCACATAGGATTCAGACTCCGGAGAAGGTGCGGCATAAAAAGTGCCGACGATAGGTGATGTAACACGCTCCTGCTTATCTCCTAGAGTTGCTTCTGCCCTAGAATCAGATGCGTCACACACTCCCTGTTGCGCCATTGGGAGTCCTGATGCTGGAACCGCAGCTGCCGGAGCTGCCACCGGAGCAGCTACATGAATAATCTCTTGCTGCGAACCACGCTTTATAAACACGCGATCTTCATCTGTTTCCATTTCAAATTCAGAGATGTCTGTATCCATAATAAGTTTTACAAGGGCTTTAATGTCTTTGATATCCATAAAATATTTCTCCTGCTGCTCATTCAATGGGTAATGTGCGTAGTTTTTTGGGTACAGAAGTCAATGCTCTATACCCATCATTGGTCAATAATACTGTATCTTCTATGCGTACCCCCCCATAGTCAGGGATATAAATACCGGGCTCGATAGTAAAAACCATCCCAGCGGTTAGAACTACTTCAGACTTAGGGGATAGAGTCGGTCCTTCATGTACCGCAAGCCCTATTCCATGCCCCAAACCATGGCCGAAATATTTACCGTAACCGCACGCTTCAATATAATCACGTGCTACTCGATCCACGTCGCGGGCCAAAACAGATGGTGACAAGGCTTCGAGCGCAAGATCGTGTGCTTCAAGGACGCAGGCATGAATATCGCGCAGTTTCTGCTCAACCTCACCTACAGCTAACGTCACGGTCTCATCTGAATAGTAACCAGATTTTCGAGTGCCGAAATCTATGGTAATAAGTTCGCCAGCTTGAACGATTTTATCGGATGCAACTCCATGAGGGTAAGCTCCGCGCCAACCTGAGGCCACAATAAAATCAAAGGCTTTATCCTCACCGCCGCAACAGCGCAAGGCATATTCCAACTCTATAGCAATCTCGCGCTCCGTCACGCCAGGACGTATGTGGGGCAAAATCTTCTCAAACGCTGTTGCATTAATGGCCGCAGCCTGCTCTAAACATTCAAGTTCAGCGTAATCTTTAACCTGGCGCAGTTCACCCAAATGCTTCAAGGGCTCCCAGACGACAGCAGAATCAAGTTCACTGAGCTGATTCAGTTCGGCCACGCTGAGCGTAACGGCTTCAAACCCCACCCTCTTAGCCCCCAAATATTGCAGCAGTTTGACAAGCTCAGCGTGCTTAGTTGTGTGCACTTCTACGGAGGCGGCTCGCACTTCAGCTGTAGCCTGGGAGATATAGCGTGAATCTGTGCGAAAGTAACATTGGGCAGGGGTAACGACAAGTGCGCCGTCACTACCACTGAAGCCTGAGTAATAGCGCAAATGCACAGGATCTAGGAGCAGCACTGCATCCAATTTGTTTCTTTTAAGTTCATGCTGCAGGCGAATCAGTCGGGAATCTAACATAATCATAAATTTTCAGCGAGAGTAAAATGTTATTCTATTTTGCCTGCAGGCTACGCAGATGCAGAACCAAACCCTCGAGGGCGAGGATGTATCCATTGGCACCAAACCCGCTTATTTGGGCCAGCGCTACCGGTGCAAGACAGGAGTGATGTCTGAAGGTTTCACGCGCGTAAATATTGGACAGGTGCACCTCGACCACCGGCAGAGCAATAGCCGCGACAGCGTCGCGCAGCGCTATGCTGGTGTGCGTATAAGCTGCAGGATTTATGATAACTCCGTCTGTTCCAGCACTGGCCGCTTGGTGCAGGGCATCAAGCAAAACACCCTCGTGATTTGACTGCAGGAAATCTACTTCAACCCCAAGACTGCGCGCTTTGGACATTATAATGGCGTTTATATCTGCAAGATTAAGGCAACCGTAGTGTTCAGGTTCGCGCGTACCAAGCATGTTGAGATTCGGTCCGTGAATAATCTGGATATACATCTATATGTCCTGGTTCAGGCCTGCACGCAAACGTCCTGCTTCGCGTTTAAGCAAGTAAGAGCCTTTTCCACTTATGGCATCGGGTTTTAAAAACAATACAACAAAATATTCGTCTGTGAGTATATGTACCAGCAGACTAAGTTTCTCGTAATGGATTACAACTTCATTTAAGGCGCCGGCTTCGAGAACATCCGCCGTTTGACGTATATTTTTAATTCCTGCCGCCAGCTCAACAACTAGGGTCAACTGCTCATCCGCCGCAGTGTGACTTGTGCGCGCCTGTTCAATAACAATGCCATCGTCGCCGAGCAGAAAAACTCCAAGGGCGCCGCTGCTTTCGTCCAAAATTGATTGCAGAATAGGTTTAAACACTATTATCTCCTCTGTCTATCCGTTTTTGGTACTCAATAGCACGCAACAAAGCGCTCAACTGCTCTTGCACACACGCACTCTTAAATGGGCTATGCACACAAATACGCAACTCATCGAGTCGTCGACGCAGCGCAACATCCTCCGGCTTGCGCTTTACGAGTTGGCTCAGCGCTGCAACCGCTTTTTCCTGCAACCCTTGTTTGAGATACAACTCTACCATGGTTTCAGTAACAAAAGGAATGTCGGCAAGATCAGCGTCACAGCGATGTCGCCTTTGTTCGAGCTGGTGGCGTAAAACTGCTGTACTGGAGGCACCACACGGAGCAACGTTGGGAACACTACTGGAAGTGGCATCGAGAGACTCTGCACGAGCCAACCATTTACCGGCACGCTGAAAATTTCCCGCCTCAATTTCAATTTCAGCTAGGGTGCATAGAGCATCACGGCAGGTAGGATCAGACGTCAACGCTCTTGCAAGGACGTCACGCGCTTCGTCGACGTCTTTGTGCCTGTACAGCACTTGCCCCAGTGCAGCCAAAGCCCTAGAGTGACTGGAGTTCCAGCGTAGCCCCTGGTGGAGAACATCCGCTGCGGCGGCAAGCAGACCGCTTTTTAGATAAGCACACGCCAGAGGGTAAAAAGCATCCGTCTCAGGATTCTTCTCCCACTCAGACTGTAGTTGTTTCAGTTCAATTTCAGCCACAATTTTATTCCGCCGCGCACGCTAAAACTTCAGCAAAAACCTGTATTGGGTTATCAAATTCATAGATGTCGCTCGAACCAATACCGCGGTTCAACACCATACGCAACTTGCCGGAACTTACTTTTTTATCGCGCATCATGGCAGCGACGTACTGCCTAGGAGAGAACTGTGCGGGCACAACGGTTGGTAAACCACATTTATATAAAATGTCTTCCAATCTAATGACATCATCCAAAGTGCATAAACCCATAGTCGCGGAAACACGCGCCGCTATCACCATCCCTATAGCAACTGCTTCGCCATGAAGAATCTCACCATAACCGCATAGCTGCTCAACAGCATGGCCAAAGGTATGACCGAAATTAAGCAATGCACGCACCGACTGCTCGGTTTCATCTTGAGCGACGATATCAGCCTTAATGCTGCAACAACGCATTATGGCATAACCCAGCGCAGTAGGCTCTTTGCGCAGCAACGTCGCTAGGTTGTCTTCAATCCAGGCGAAAAACTCTTCATCGGCGATGACGCCGTATTTAACCACCTCGGCAAGTCCTGCACAAAAATGGCGTTTTTTCAAAGTATCCAGAGTAGATGTATCGATAATCACCTTAAGGGGTTGATAAAAAGCCCCGATCATATTTTTGCCTAGGGGATGGTTAATGGCTGTTTTTCCCCCGACGGAACTATCTACCTGCGCCAACAGGGTGGTGGGGATCTGCACAAAGGGGATGCCGCGCATATATGTAGCCGCCGCAAATCCAGCCATGTCGCCTACCACACCTCCTCCAAGGGCTATAATGGTAGTTTTACGATCACAACCGCACTCAAGCATGTGGGTGTAAATAATATCCAAGCTGTGCGCATTTTTATGTTTCTCGCCATCAGGGAGAATAACGCTATCTACCCGGTAGCCAGCCTGCTTCAATGCATGATCAACCTGGGAGCCATACAGTGGCGACACTACATCATTGGTGATCACTACCACATGTTCTGCCAATTGGAGCGGAGCCAGCAATTCACCCAAATGTACAAGCAAATCATCGCCTTGCACAATACGATATGAGCGTTCAGCCAGCTCAACCTTCATTTGCTGCATAATCGGTGAGATTCCCCGTGAAAAATTAAACGTTGTTGGAAGAAGCGAAGCTGAGGCGAAATTCAGCCGAGTCAGATAATGATTCGGCGTACGATATTTTGCGCAATGGTTCTCGGATCACAATGCGCAGTCTCGATTATGATATCTGCCTTTTTATACAGCGGCAAACGCCTCTGCCACAGACGATGCAGACTTTCCGCCTCAACGTTGTGGGCGAGAGGACGGTTGGATACTCCGTGCAAACGCTTACTGATCTCTGTCCATGGAGCATGCAGGTAAACTACGGTGCCATGTTTGTGCATGATCTCGCGATTCTGCACCCGCCCCACCATTCCTCCGCCAGTAGAAATAACAATATTATTCGATGTTGCGGACGAACTAGCACGGTCACACTTAATGTTCTCGACGCTACACAGATCATATAGCACCGCAGTTTCACACGAGCGAAAGTACTCTTCTCCGAAGTGGGCAAATATTGCCTTGATACTCATGCACAGACGATGCTCAATTATGGCATCTGTATCGATAAACTGGCCGTCAAGCATATGTGCCAGCACGCGTCCAACAGTGGACTTCCCCGCTGCCATAAAACCGGTTAAAAATATATATTTGCGCGTCATATAAACTGCTAACTTACAAAAGGATGATGCTTCATATAAAACTAAGCGAGAAAGACGGGTACAACCAGTTTTTCTCGCTTAGTTGAAATACCCATAGTCATAGCTCAACTATACGGGGCGTGATAAAAATCAATAATTCGTTTCTTATATTGCCTTTTTTGCGTGATTTAAACAAGTAACCCAGCAGGGGAATATCTTTGAGAATTGGGGTTCCTGTCTCACTACTTAATTCGCTTTCCACATAAATCCCACCAATAACTGTAGTTTCACCATTTTTAAGGAGCAGTTTGGTTGTTGCTTCCTTGGTGTCGATGGACGGTGCGCTCCCAGCACCAGTAGAAACAGTGCTGCCTATAGTGCTATTGGTTGCCTTAATTTTAAGGATGACCGTATTATCCGGATTAATCTCAGGAGTAACCTCAAGAGCAAGGGTAGCATCTTCAAACTCAGTAGTAGTCCCATTTTGACTTACAGATTGATAGGGAATAGACGTACCCTGCTCTATTTTGGCAGTTTCACCATCAAGAGTCAGAACTTTTGGCGAAGAAACTACGCGCCCCTTGCCCGCAGTTTCTAATGCTGCAATTCTAAGATCTAAAACCTTATCATCGAAGCCTAAGCGACCAAAGGTAAACTTACCTCCCAAACCGGAGGTTCCAATGGCACCGGGGAGAAGAAATGATCCTCCCAAACCGATACCGGCTGAATCCATATTTTCTAAGCCAATACCACCTGTTTCATTGTTGTCGTAGCTGAAGCCCCAGTTTACGCCAAATTCTAAACCGTCTGAGGTGTTTGCTTCGACGATACGCGCTTCAATCATTACTTGTTTGGCCGGCTCATCCAGTACCTTGAGGAGGTCCCTAACTTCATCCAATTTAGAGGGGATATCAGTGACCATAATCTTCTTGCTCCCCTTAATCACCTTGACCTTGCCCTGATCTGAGAGCATATCTTTGATTACATCTTCAAACGATTTTGCATCTTTATAGTTGATGGCAAATATTTCTGTTCCGGTCTCTTCTAGGCGTTTTATTTCCTGTTTGGAACGCAGACGCTCTGTTTCCATGGACTGAATTTTTTTCAGCGGGAGAACTCGCACTACATTGCCCTTCTGAATCATCCCTAACTCTTGAATTTCGAGCACTAGATCTAGAGCTTGGTCCCATGGAACACCTTGTAGTCGTAGAGATATTTTGCCCTGAACCTCTTCAGAGACAATCAGGTTCATGTCACTGATTTCCCCTATGAGGCGCATAACCTTACGAATATCCGCATCGTCAAACACAAGAGATATCGGCTCTCCGGTGTATGTTTTTTCCAACGCCCTTTCATGTACAGTTTCGGTACGAGCGTCAACAGATAGCGATTCAAGCACCGCTCCAACTGTCGGGCTATGCTCAATATCATTGGTAGAATCATCCCTATATTGCGGTGCTTGTGCTGACTTAGGCCCATATGCACCATGACTAGAGCTGTCAATATCAACGCTTATCTGCATATTTTCAGAGGGAAGATCGGCGAAAATGCCATTATCGCAACGAAATTCAAGGACGCCTTTTTTCAAAGCTACTTCATATTCAACCGCACCTTTAAGTTGCACTGCAAACATAACGTTGCGTACCCCGTCAACTATGGTGGAATATGGCGTTACCTGTAAGACAGAGCTGGGGAATACCGATGCGTCTATTACTCGGCGAAGATTTCTGGGCAAAGCGGCGTGAGCAACTCCAAAGCGTACGGTGGTTCCTTGCGTACGTGGCTGGATCAATTCAATCTGCTGCGTAGCCCCAACAAAATCTGCCATAAAAACAGATCCTGTTCCTTCAAGATCAAAACTTAAGGCAGTCGCCACGGCTGGAGCATCTGCTGAGTTAGCAAAAGTTTTTTGCGCAGAAACAAGCTTAGTCCCTGTCTTTGTTTGAGTAGTGGTCTTCACCGCACGGCGTCCTGCCATGTCGCCAGACCAGTCCACGACGATTTCTCGCCCATCCACATACACTTCAGCATGGGGCAAACTACCACCAGCAGCATCAAAGACAAATCTTGTCTTATCTGCATAAACCCCAACTCGCATAGTATCGAAACCGACCTTATTCACAGAACTCAGCATATAAGAGCGTTCAACAAAAGTAGGTGTGACGTGCGCCACATCCACTACCAAGCGCTCAGGGGCCCCAAGGGTATAGGTAATAAATTCAGGATTATCTATATCAGTAACAACGGATACGGAATCAACCCCAAGTTCCACTGATGTAACCGTATTTAACTGTGCATGGACTAAAGGCGCTAAAGCGGGTAGCAATAGCAGCGCGAACAACAAAGCCAACGGCATCGTTGGCAGTAAAGTATTTTTGAATTTCATATTCATTCCCCTTCTCCATGAGGCAGCGTAATGCGCTTAATTTCTGTCCGCGTTGTTCCAGCGAAATCACGGAAACGCTCCTCAACAATGATTTCATGTGGAGTTATTGCTTGCACAACCCCTTTATTTCTACCTATTTTAACTCCAGGAGTCAGGGTGTATGCCTTACTGTCTGGGGCCTCAATCATAGCACGTGGCTCGTCTTTACCGACCACTATTGCAATGAGACGCATTTCGTTTAGGCCAAACTTTTGCAGTGGGGTCAGGGGCTCAGCATCATCCGTAACCGGATCTTTTATTGCCAGTAGGGATGAGAACGGGTCACGTCGCCGCTCGTCATACATAAACTTCGGCTTTATGGGCTCAGCCTCAACGGTAGCTACTTCTTCAGTGGTATCAGGTGCGGAACGTACAGGGGCAGTGCTTCGAGTTTGGACTGGCTTTAACTCTTTTGGTTTGTTGTCTGAACACCCCGTTACCATCCAGAAGGCGAGGAAGGCAAGAATTACAGCGTATAGGCGCATATTCATTTTCCTTTCTCTGTACTGGGCGGTTCGATGAAACGATAGGTAACGGTGCGGCACGAAATAGATAAGAGGGTAATACCAGCGTCTTGCTGCGGCTTACTCAACTTAATATCTTTTACGTTTACAATGCGCGCTATCCGCGCTACCGCCTGACAAAAAAGCGCCATCTGATGATAGCTACCCTTCAAGTCTAAGCTTACAGGGACTTCGGCATAAAAGTTTTTAACGGCTTCGTTTTCAGGCTTGAACTGCAAAACTTCAAGTCCATTGTCGCGTGCCAAACTTGTTATACTGCTAAGGAGAGTGGGAATTTCTTTTTCATTCGGCAACTCATTTAAAGCTAGATCTAGCCGGTTCTTCATCTCTTCATATTCTGCCTTAAATTTAGGCAGATTATTGGCGATACGTCTGCTTTCCTGCAGCTCAATCAACAACTTGCTGTTCTGAGATTGCTTAGTAGCAAGCTCTTCACGTGCAGGGATATAAAGCCAATACAGGTAGGCTCCAACCAGCAAAACCAGCACTGCTACCAGAATAAGCACCCGCTGATACAGGGGGAGCTTTAAAATTTTTTCTATTTGCGGGTTCATGGTTAGCGTTCCCCCTGTTTATCTTCATCTGGGATAGCAGGATTCTCTGCGCGACAGGATAGATCGAAACTCTGCAACCTCAGACCATCTTGCACCTTTTGCTTAGTGACTTTCAGATCCACTTTGGAAAAATACAGAGAACGTTCTAAATTGGTCATAAAAGTAGCTACATCGTTTTCGGTAAGTCCAACTCCGCTGATATGCACCGTGCCGTCTTTTTCGGACAATGAGGTGAGCCACATTTTTTCTGGCAGAGCGGTTATAACTTCGTCCATCAAATGCACGGGTCCAGACTTGGACGCGCGCAGTTCGTTCATGATTTTAAGCTTGTTGTGCAGTTCTGCCTGCAGTTTCTTGAATCGATTGACCTCGCCTATCTTTTTCTTCAGACTGCTAATTTCTCGTCGGTTATCATTTATTTCTTGTTCTACCGTAGCAATATCCGAGGTTATAGAAGATTGAAAGACATAGCATACTCCACCCACTAGTAACAGCATAGCAACCGTCACCAGCAGATTGTTCCGCATCTGAATCTGCTTCTGTACCGCCTTTACCGGAAGGAGATTTATTTTAATCATATCTTGTCTCCAAAGGTTCTCGTAGCTAGACCGGCAGCGACGGCATAGAAAGGAGCAGATTTTTTGACAAATTCAAGGTCAAAAACACTTTCCTTGACACCTATGCGACTGAATGGATCCAGCAGTGCCACAGGCATTTCTAACGAATGTTCAAACTTATCCATCAGCCCAGAGGTAAGGCATACTCCCCCGGTAAGATATACTTTGGATACTTTCTCATCGTTAAAAGTAGCAGAAAAGAAATCCAGTGCACGCGCGAGTTCTTGGACAAGGTTATCAGTAACCTTATCAATAACGGTGTGTGCCTCCTCGCTGTCTACACCTTCGAACGAACCACTTAATTTAAGAATTTCGGCATCTTCGTTATTAAGTCCGAAGTGCTTCTGCAGTTCTTCATTGTAGGCGGAGCCCCCCATCTGGATCTCACGCGTAAAGACCGAAATATTATCCTTGAGGATGTTGAGTTGAGCGGCACTGGCACCTATATCGATCAGCGCTACGACATCGAGAAGTCCATCGGAATATAAAGAGCAGTAAATGTTTTCAACAGCAAAACATTCAACATCAACAACTACAGGCACTAGCCCGCTCTCTCTAATTACACCCGTATATTCGTTGATAAAATCTCTTCTGGCAGCAACAAGAATCACCTCCATCTGCCCCTGATCGGCGGGATCTGGACCGACAATTTGGTAATCCAGATAGACATCTGCTATATCGAAAGGGATGTATTGCTCAGCTTCCCACTGTATTGACCCATCGAGCTCTTCATCTGTCATTAATGGAAGGGATATTTTGCGGATGATTACAGAGTGGCCTGATACGGCGATGGAAACCTCTGCGTTCTTGCTCAGATTGTTGCGAACAATCAAATCTCTTATGGCCTGCACTACTGTGTTGGAGTCCATGATGGAACTATCAACTACAGCCTCGGATGGCAGTGCTTCCAGATCAAGAGCTTTGAGTTTATAGCCTGATTTGGATTCCTTTAGCTGTACTAGTTTGATTGCACTCGCACCAATATCTATCCCAATAATCTCTTTTTTAGATCCAAACATAATTATTAATTCCCGTCCCGAAACAGCAGTCTTCTGGTTACCCGACTTCTCCGACAGAAAAACTGGCCCCGCCTACTCCAGTGTTGGGTCAGGCCAAAACTAAAAGAATCCTGAGTTAAAACATCAGTGTCACACATTACAACATACGTACAAATATTTGAATCTTAATTGCTAATTAGTGCCAGGGCAATAAAACTAAAAACAAAAACCATCAAGCACTTCATGTCCCTAGAATTATGCGAATTCAATTCAAAGCAGTAAAGTCAAAATATTGTTCCAGTCTTATCTCTACCTAATACATTTATGTTCTTACGGCTTCAAAGTTGGTTGCATGTTCTTCGCACAGAAAAACTTATTATTCTGTTATAAGTTAAACTCTATACAATTTCAATAGGAACATCCTGCTATGTAAATTAGTTCAAACGCTGAATAAACCTAAATACCACCTGATAATCTGCGCTCCGGCAAATAGGTGTAACAAGGCGGCCAGGGCAATAAACGGTCCAAAAGGGATGGCTAGGCGTCCGTCCGCTTTATTAATTAGCATGAGAGGGATACCTACTGCCGTTCCCATAAGGGAACTAAAAAAAATCACTGGTAATATAGCTTTGTATCCGAGAAATGCGCCGACCATTGCCAACAACTTGATATCCCCGCCACCCATCCCCTCTTTACCGGTAAATAGAGCATAAATATAAGCTACAGCGAGTAAACTCCCCCCCCCGAGAAGGATACCTAGGATTGAATCCTGCCACGAAACCCATGGTAACGCAAAAGAAGCAGCAAACCCGACTACAATCCCTGGAAGACTGATCACATCGGGGATGATGCGGTGATCAATATCGATAAAGGAAATCACAATAAGGGCAGAGACAAACAGAAATAGCGCTAGTGAAGTCAGTGAAAAAGATGAAATGTGGAATACAGCCAGATAAAATAGCGCATTCAGCAATTCTACTGCCGGGTAACGCCAACTAATAAGCTTCTGGCAAAATCCACACCGACGTTTGAGAACCACAAAGCTTATTATCGGAATGTTGTGGTACCAGCGCAACGCCGAATTGCACGCGGGGCAATGCGACGCTGGAAACACAATGGACTGCTGAAGTGGAATTCTGTAAATACATACGTTTAGAAATGAACCCAGAACTGAGCCGAAAACAAACACTGCGACGTAAGCCATTATATCTTGCTCAGGCATAGATGGATCTCCTGCAAATTAAAATCATGGGCAATAACCTTTGAGCATTATTGCATATCTTCGACGCCGAACACAGTGAGTATTGCTGATCTCTTTTAGATATTTAAACAATACCTAGACAGAAAAAAAGGGCCGTCCTTAAATTATGCGGACGGCCCATCTCTTCTCACTTTTTAAACACGTAAAGCTTACATGATTTTATTCGATCACCAAGATAAGAACATCCTGCTGCACCTGAGCGCCTTCGCCATGAAGGATCTCCTTGACCACGCCATCGGCCTTAGCGCGAACGTTAGTTTCCATCTTCATTGCCTCGGTTACCAGAAGGGTGTCGCCAGCTTTGACTTCATCCCCAACGGAAACATACATCTTGAATATCTTACCCGGCATCGGAGCACCAACATGCTTGTCATTGTCAGAATCTGCCAGAACAATCTCCGCAGTATCAGTATCAACTGAAAGATCTTTGACGGTAACTTGACGAGGCTCTCCATTAAGCTCGAAGAAAATACAGCGAGAACCATCCTTACTGACTTCACCAACAGCTGTCAGCTTCACAATCAGAGTTTTACCTGCCTCAATCTCGATGCTTACTTCATCACCTGGTTCTAGGCCATAAAAATACAGCGGAGTGGAAAGAACCGAGGTATCGCTGTAGAGCTGGCGATGTCGGTCAAATTCCTCAAACACGCCAGGGTAGAGTATCGCAGAAGAAACATCGCGATCCATTACCTCATGTCCTAGCTTGTGCTCCAGCTCCTTCTTTTTTGCCTCAAAATCCACCGGCTCCAAGAACTCACCCGGACGATGGGTGAAGGGCACCTCATTCTTGAGAATGATTTTCTGCAGTTCTGGCGGGAATCCTCCGTATGGCTGCCCAAGCATCCCCTTAAAGAAGTCCACCACACCCTGAGGGAAGGTCAACTCTTCCCCACGCTGCATAACATCCTCGGGCTCAAGGTTATTCTGCACCATGAACATAGCCATATCGCCAACTATCTTGGAGGATGGCGTAACCTTTACCAGGTCGCCAAACATATCGTTAACCTTGCGGTACATATGCTTGCAATCTTCCCAGCGATCGCCGAGGCCAAGTCCTTCAACTTGTGGCTTATAGTTGGAATACTGCCCACCAGGAATCTCATGATAATATACCTGCGCTGTGCTCGCGCGCAGCTCCGACTCAAAGGGCTCGTAGTAGGTTCTCACCGTTTCCCAGTAGTTGGCCAGTTGCTGCATTCCATCTTTGTCTAATTTTGGATCCCAGATGGTGCCTTCCAAGGTGGCGATCAAAGCATTCATACTTGGCTGCGAGGTGAGTCCAGAAATAGATGACAGCGCCGTATCGACAATATCGACCCCAGCTTTGGCCGCCATCAGCAGCATAGTTCCCCCGTTGCCTGAAGTATCGTGGGTATGCAGATGGATAGGGATACTGATCTCTTCCTTAAGAGCCTTTATAAGTTTTTCCGCCGCAAACGGTTTCAGCAATCCGGCCATATCCTTAATTCCGAGGATATGCGCCCCCATCTTTTCTAGCTCTTTGGCCATCCCTACATAATACTCAAGGGGATATTTGTCTCGCTTTGGATCGGATATATCTCCGGTGTAACACATGGCCGCTTCGCAAATGGCGCCCTCTTTCTGCACCGCCTCCATGGCCACTTTCATCCCTTTGGTCCAGTTAAGAGAGTCGAAGACACGGAAGACATCAATGCCACCTTTGGCCGCTTTGGCTACAAAATCTTGCACTACATTGTCGGCGTAATTGGTGTAACCAACGGCATTGGAGCCACGCAGCAGCATCTGGAACAGAGTATTGGGCACCTTGGTACGCAGGCGATCTAAGCGCTCCCACGGATCTTCGGTCAAAAACCGCATGGAAACATCGAAGGTTGCGCCTCCCCACATTTCAAGGGAAAACAACCCACCCGCAAGGTGACTAGTTGCCTCAGCTATTTTTTCCAGATCGTACGTACGCACTCTGGTTGCCAGCAATGATTGGTGCGCATCGCGCATGGTGGTATCGGTGATGAGCAGGTGTTTCTGATCTTTTACCCACTGCGCTAATCCCTCGGGCCCTTTGTCCAGCAGAATGTCCCTAGTCCCACGCAAGCAAGTGGCTGAACTGGAGATTTCGGGTATGTGGGCCTCGCGCAGGTCTTTAAGACGTAGACGCTTTTTGATGTTTGGGTATCCATTGACAGAAACATGCCCGATATACTGCAACAGCTTGTTTGCTCGGTCTTTTTTCACCGGTATCTTAAACAATTCCGGATGGGTATCTAGGTATGACGTGTCACATTCTCCCTTTATAAAGGGCTCATGATTGATGACATTTTCGAGAAAGCCGATATTTGTTTTAACCCCTCTTACCCTAAATTCCTTTAGCGCACGATTCATGGTACGGCAGGCATCAACAAAATTGATCCCCCAAGTGGAAACCTTGACCAGCAACGAATCATAGTAAGGGGTGATTTCGGAACCGGCAAAGCCGTTAGCCGCATCCAGACGGACACCAAACCCAACAGCGGTACGATACGCTTTTATAGTTCCGAAATCGGGGGCAAAGTTATTGGCTGGATCTTCGGTGGTGACGCGGCACTGAATAGCGTATCCGCGCAACTCAATATCGCTTTGCTGCTTGATACCAATCTCCGGATCGGAGAGTTTGTACCCCTGTGCTACCAAAATCTGCGTCTGCACCAGATTTCGCATGGTGACCAACTCGGTCACGGTATGCTCCACCTGAATGCGCGGATTGGTTTCAATAAAGTAGAACTCACCCTCTTTGTCCATGAGAAATTCGACAGTGCCGGCATTAACATAGCCAACTTCGCGTACTATTTTCATGGCATAAGCGCACACCTCTTCGCGCTTTTCTTGGCTCAAAGACGGTGAAGGGGCAAGCTCAATAACCTTCTGGTGGCGACGCTGTATGGAGCAGTCACGTTCGAAATAATGGACTAAATTGCCGTGCTGATCCCCCATTATTTGAACTTCAATGTGTTTGGGACCCTCTATATATTTTTCCAGAAACACAGTTCCATCACCGAAAGCAGCTTTGGCCTCGGATGACGCCGACCTAATGCCTTCCATGAGTTCTTCACGCTTGCGCACGACCCGCATGCCGCGTCCTCCACCGCCAGAGGCTGCCTTGACAATAATCGGGTAGCCACATTCTTTGGCAAACAGCAGGGCTTCCTCTTCTGTCTTCACTGGGTTCGCTGTCCCCATAACTATCGGCACCCCTGCCGCTATAGCTACTTCACGCGCAGCCACCTTATTCCCAAGGCGACGTTGACTCTCAGCGGTGGGGCCAATATAGGTAATGCCGGCGCGCTCACATGCTTCAGCAAACTCAGGATTTTCCGACAAAAAACCATATCCAGGGTGAATGGCATCTACCCCTTTGGCCCGCGCCAGTTCTATTATTTCCTCAATACCCAAGTAAGCATCGATCGGTCCTTTACCCTTCCCGATCATATAGGCTTCATCCGCCTTGTAGCGGTGCAAAGCCACCTTATCTTCCTTGGAATATATCGCTAGGGTACTGATCCCCAGCTCAGTACATGCACGAAAGATTCTTATGGCGATTTCACCACGATTAGCTGCCATAATTTTTTTAAACTGCTTTATTGCCATATTAACTCCACTCCTGCTCGAAAACACTTTTAATACCAGATAAAAAAATGACCTTTTTTTTAGCCATACTTTAAAATACGTTTTATTTCAAATACTTACGCAAGTAAAGCAGAATTACCAATAACATGTCAAGCACAAACACCTGCAACCATCTATGCAATCTTAACCATTATTTAGGGTGAAAATACCAGATATCTAAGCATTATCCGTGGGATGAGCGTACTTTTGCGGCGGTATAACTACGCCAAATTGAGACCACTTTATGTGCTATTTAGCTGGCATAGTGTCGACGTGGCTGATACTCTAGTCAAAAAAATGACGCAAAATTCCGCAATGGCTTAGCATGGGTGGAGGGCGCAGTGATCAACACAACAGATATTCTGCTTATTGATGATGATATCCAAAGCAACAATTTACTTCGTATCGCACTGGAACGTGCTGGATATAGCGAAGCGGCACTGGAGATTCTAGCCCACACCTGCTTCACCATTGTCATTACCGATCTGATTCTACCCGACATAAGCGGACTTGAGATTCTCAAACATCTACAGGATAAGGCCCCGCAGACAACGGTAATTCTTATTACGGGTTATGCTTCTGCCGAGACCGCCGTTGAAGCCATGAAAAACGGTGCCTTTGATTATATTACCAAGCCGATAAATATCGACAAAATCAAACTCATCATATCCAAGGCACTGGAAAAACAAAAACTAATTGAAGAAAACCTATTCCTGCGGCGCCAACTTCACAACAATCATAGTTTTTCCAATATTATCGGAACCAGTACCGCGATTCAGGCCGTCTTTACCCGGATGGGGAAGGTAGTGGAAACCGATTCATCTATTCTTATATTGGGAGAATCGGGCACGGGCAAAGAACTGGTAGCACGTGCGCTACACTATAACGGTCCTCGGCAGGATAAACCGTTTGTAGCTATCAACTGTGGAGCGATTCCAGAGGATCTGCTCGAAAGCGAGCTATTCGGCCACATGCGCGGGTCTTTCACAGGGGCGGTAAAGAATAAACCCGGAAAATTTGAGCAAGCCAACGGCGGCACTATCTTTCTGGACGAAATAGGTACCATGCCGGTACATCTACAGTTAAAGCTGTTGCGGGTTCTGCAGGAACATGAGGTGGAACCAATCGGTGCCAACCATTCGATAAAACTAGATATACGGATTATTTCGGCTACCAATACTAACTTGGAAGAGATGATCGCAAACGGAACCTTTCGGGAGGACCTATTCTATCGCCTTAATGTGATCCCGATAAATCTCCCCCCCTTGCGCGAGCGGAAAGAGGATATTTCTATCTTGGCGCGCCATTTTCTCAAGAAGAGCTGCAAAAACCTGAAATGCGCTCCTCTTGTTTTTGCTAACGATGTA
Source organism: Desulfuromonas sp. (assembly GCA_028685815.1). Classification (GTDB taxonomy): domain Bacteria; phylum Desulfobacterota; class Desulfuromonadia; order Desulfuromonadales; family Desulfuromonadaceae; genus JAIVHC01. The sequence goes on along the minus strand of JAQUDG010000007.1, from coordinate 25,340 downwards.
TTCGGAGTCCTAGAGCAATACCCTTGGCCGGGGAATGTACGTGAACTGGAGAATATCGTCGAACGTACTGCAGCATTGTGTGATAGCACCAAAATAGAGATTGCAGACCTGCCGACGCACATCTCGGGGATTAACAAGCCGCACTATCAAGTGATCACCACCCTACCAAACTCAGGGCTGGACATGGCGTTTCAACTCCAACAGATTGAGCGTGATTGGATACGTCAGGCGCTGGACTTAAGCGCCGGGGTAAAGACAAAAGCTGCGGCTTTGCTGAATATTAAACGCACAACCTTAGTAGAAAAAATGAAGCGCCTAGGAATTGAGACTTAAAAGATAGCTACCACACCACCCTATTTCGTCCCTGCTCCTTCGCCAGATACAACTTGCTATCCGCCCGCTCCAGGCAATGCATAATATCTTCACTCTCAGGTTTATACTGGCCAACGCCAATGCTGACACCGCAACGCACTTCTACGGCGTGGCCGTTGCACTCCATCTTAAACGGGGCTTGGGCGATTTTACTGCGTATAGATTCGGCCACCGTTGCGGCCCCGAGCAGAGGTGTCTGGGGTAACATAAGGAGAAACTCTTCCCCGCCGTACCTAAACACCATGTCAATATCGCGCTTAGCCACAGCGCTTATACTATCTGCAACCTGACACAGAATATTATCTCCGCACAAATGTCCATACGTGTCGTTCACCGCTTTAAAATGATCCAGATCTATCAGAAGTAGGGTTAAAGGAGTTTTGTTGCGCCGTGCAAATGCAGCCTGGCCTTCAAGACAGTATTGCATATGGCGCCTGTTGTACGTGCCGGTTAGTGGGTCAGTAATACTTTCACTCTCTAACCGATTAAACTGAACCAACTTTTCTGCGGTGGTACTGAACAACTCACATACAATGAGCACAAAAACTCCCCCAGTAAAAAACACAACGGGAATAAACATCTCAGGCACAGCTACTACATCCGCAGTTTTGCAGGTTTTGCATAAGACGATCAGGTAGAAAAAATAGCTACATATAAACAGCAGGATAAACCCTGACAGCACATGCCACGCCTTTACCAACCTAGTATTGGGCAACATTCTCTGAATTCTGGCAACTGCCCACAGGGCGCACAACAACGCAGCCGTGCCAGCAAATACCAACGCGCAGTAAAGTAGATTCAAAGCGGCTCATCCTATCGATTACAAATTTAAGGGTAAAACACCTGAGAGAAGTCCAGATTTCTCAGCATATCAGAGGCAAATATAACCAAATCACTTACAAATTGATAGTTCTTCCTATAGATACTCAATAGAAACGCGTCCAAACATTAGTATCAGCGGTAACTGTCTCGCATCAAACCTCACCATCCTCGGCTCTCGTATAGCAATGACGGATACCTAGCAGACGCGAAACAACACTTTGCGTAACTAAAAGCACTGCCCCTCACATTCTACCTTGGGGATGCACTGTCGCCACGTCAACTGCACTTGAAACTGAGATCTGGAGGGTGAATGTTTGTCATGACAACTTGATGGCTGATTTATTCCTTACTTGGCACCATTCTGTGTTATTCGACATATTTATATTTCCATTTGACTCTAGGGCAAAAATGCTACTAAGGTGTACATATGTCAATCCATAGTCAAATTTGACAAAATAAGAGGTATATAGAAGATATGCCCTGTTGAACTAAAACGTTATGGACGAAATCCTGCGCGATCAACCCGCGAGGGAATTTTAAGATCTGAAAAATCCAAAAAACCTGATAAACCCTAAAGTAATAAAGGGTAGAACGGTCGATACAACCGATCTCAGGGGTTTTGGAGGCGCTACAGATAGGGGAAATATGTACGTCAACGTCAAAGAGACCGCCAAATTGCTGTCTGTATCCGAAAAAACCGTCTACCGTTGGATTAAACGCAATCTAGTTCCTACCTATAAGGTGCACGGAAGCTATAGGTTTAAGCGAGCGGAGTTACTTGACTGGGCCACTTCCAAGCGCCGCAATGTCATTGAAGAGCCCTTTGAAATTACTCAGGGTGAAAAAGAGCCCCTCCCGAGTCTGGCTGATTCAATTAGTGCCGGAGGGATCATATACAGAGTGGCGGGCAACAATCGGGACGAAGTACTCGCAGATGCGGTAAATCATCTGCGAATGCCCGATGAGGCGGACTTGAAAATGCTCAAACAGGTATTACTCATTCGGGAAGAACTCTCCTCTACCGGCATAGGAGATGGCATCGCTCTACCCCACCCACGCAATGCGATTCTGGAACATCTTATCCGTGCCAAGGTCAATATATGCTTTTTGGAGCACCCGGTTGAGTTTGCGGCACTGGATGGAAAATTGGTTCACACCTTAATTATTGTAGTGTCTCCGTCACTGCGCATTCAACTGCACCTTTTATCGCTACTACACATGGTGCTGCGAGATTCCGCTCTCAGAAAAATGCTGGCAACTCAGCCAAGGCGCGATGAAGTTATTAAGGCGATACGGACAGCTGAGAAAAAACTTCTTTCCGCGCAACATTAAGTATTTCGATCTTAAATCCCAATCTGCAGGACTTGGCCCCATGTATTTACATCTAGCTCATTTCGGAGTGTTTTTGGCTTTACTAGCGGCGGCGGTGTCTCTCCCCGTGCGCAGCATAAGCACCGGAGCGCGTATGGCGTTTACCTTGTTGGGCTTATCTGGCCTGGCCACAGCTACGAGCGGATGCATGGGGATGCTCACAGGTTGCAGCTTAAACCTGGTTTTGCCCATTGGTCTGCCATGGCTTAACAGCCATCAACACCTAGACCCGTTGGCGGGTTTTTTCCTCCTTATTGTCGGGGGAGTCACGGCAATCATCTCGCTGTTCGGACCGAGCTATGTCATAGGCAGTGTCAGTAATTTAGCCGCAGCGCGCACCCTGGCATTTTTCACCGGTCTATTCGTGGCTGGGATGTATCTGGTTATCCTGGCGGCCGATGCGTTCTCGTTCATGGTTGCATGGGAACTGATGTCGGTTGCGAGCTACTTTCTAGTAGCCCATGACCACCACAAGAAAGAAAATGTCGATGCAGCATTCATCTATCTGCTCATGGCACAGGTTGGTGGCTTATTTATCCTGCTGGGGTACGGGGTCTTGGCCGGCTTCGGCTCCGGTTTCACCTTCACTGACATGCAGGCCGCAACCCTGCCGGTGCACTGGCAACATATCGCCTTTGCCTTAGCTTTTATCGGCTTTGGCATGAAAGCAGGGATTGTTCCCCTACATGTATGGCTACCTCAGGCACACCCAGTAGCGCCTTCGCACATCTCAGCCTTAATGTCGGGTGTGATGTTAAAGGTGGCAGTCTATGGTTTTATCCGCTTCTGCTACGGTCTGCTTGGCACCTTCCACTGGCAGTGGGGAGTTATCATTCTGCTGGTTGGGTGTGCGTCGGCCTTGTTGGGGATTCTCTATGCCCTAATGCAACAAGACTTAAAACGCCTGCTGGCATACTCCAGTGTAGAAAATATCGGCATAATCTACATGGGGCTGGGTTTATCGGTGTTGTTTGCCAGTAACGGAAACCCTGTCCTTGCGGCCTTAGGCCTGGTAGCGGCACTGTACCACTGCATTAACCACGCCCTGTTCAAAAGCCTTCTATTTCTTGGAGCGGGTGCACTTATCAATCAAAGTGGTCAGCATGATTTAAATCGGATGGGTGGCCTGATGCGCCTCATGCCCATAACTGCCATGTGTTTTCTGGTGGGATGCATCAGCATTTCTGCGTTGCCGCCATTTAACGGTTTTGTCTCCGAATGGCTCACATTTCAGACCGCTCTGCAAGGCACAGTGCTGGATAGTGGGGTCACTAAATCCATCATAGCGGTGGCCGCCGCCTCGCTAGCCCTTACGGGGGCGCTGGCTGCAGCCTGCTTTGTCAAGGTGTTTGGTATCGCATTTCTAGGGCAGGCGCGCCATCAGGATACGTTACAGGCACACGAAGTCTCTTTTGGCATGCGTGCAAGTCAGATCTTACTAGCGTCGGGTTGTCTGCTACTGGGGATTTTTCCCAGCGCGGCAATCAACAGTATGCAAACCATCCCCACTGACCTGCTAGGTATCGGCCTGAGTCAGGTTGAATCCGGTGGATGGTTGTGGCTCACCCCCATTTCGGCACGGGCGTCCTCATATGGTGCCCCTCTAGTCCTGTTTGGTATAAGCATTGCCTGGGCTGGCGCCTATCTGCTGTTACATCCGCGGCGGCGAAAAACTCCGGTGCGTTACAGCCCCAGGTGGGATTGCGGTTTCGGCTCGCTGAGTACGCGTAACCAATATACGGCTACAAGTTTTTCCCAGCCAATTCGACGTATTTTTCGTCCTATTTGGCCTATAGACGAGAGGGTTGATCCTCCCAGCACCGCAGAAGATGGTGGACGTTATTCTGTGCACGTCGGCGACTGGGCCTGGGAAAAACTTTATCTACCTCTGGGCAGAATGATTCAGCGCAGTGCGAAAATGGTCACCAAGATTCAAGGTGGGAATATCCGCACCTATCTGGCGTATTCCTTTTTTACTCTTATCGTTATGTTGTGGATAGTCATATGAATGTGAGCGGTTGGATTCTTGCACTAGGGCAGACAGCACTTCTGATCTTGCTCGCTCCTTTGCTGAGCGGTTGGATCAAATGGGTGAAGTGCAAATTTCAGAATCGGCGCGGCCCCATTCCGTGGCAGCCCTACCGCGATCTGGCCAAGCTGTTTCGCAAAGAGGTGGTTATGGCGCAACAGGCTTCTCCGCTGTTTCGTGCCACACCGTATTTGGTGTTCAGTGTAACCGTGCTGGCCAGTTCAATCGTTCCCGCGTTTGCGGTGGGCCTGCCTACAGCTGTCATTGCCGATGTCATTGTGATGGTGGGTTTCTTTGCGCTGGCACGCTTTTTTTTATGTCTGGCGGGGATGGACCTCGGCACCGCTTTTGGAGGAATGGGTGCATCGCGTGAGGTTACTATTTCATCTCTGACAGAACCGGCTATGCTGCTGTCTATTTTCACTCTAGCCATGACCTTTACCAGCACCAATCTGGACGCTATGGTGCTCCATACGTTGACTCAGCCGTTCCAGATCTATCCATCGTTTATTTTTGCCGGTATGAGCCTATTGCTGGTGGGTGTCGCTGAGTGTGGGCGCATCCCCATCGACAATCCGGCCACCCACTTGGAACTCACCATGATACATGAGGCCATGATTCTGGAATACAGTGGACGTCACCTTGCGCTGCTGGAGTGGGCTTCGATGCTGAAAATGCTGATATTCGGAGTTTTAATCTGCAACCTGTTCCTCCCCTGGGGCACCGCCCTGCACCTCGAGCCGACCGCCATCGCCGTTGGATTGCTGACTCTGGGGATAAAACTAATGGGGATAGGTTTCGTGCTGGCGGCATCTGAGTCGGTCCTAGCCAAGATGCGCCTGTTCCGCACCCCGGAACTTCTGAGTCTGGCTTTCATAATCGCCCTGCTGGGGATGCTTGGCCACGTAATACTGGAGGTGCACTGATGAATTTCACAGTCTTAACCCTGGCGGAACAGATAATTCTCACCCTAGCGGCGCTCATGCTGTTCACCTCTTTTTTACTTCTCGCGCAGACCCGCCTGCTGACCCTGATCCATATATTTGCACTGCAGGGCGCCCTGTTGTTTGCTACTACCTTGGTAATAGCATTCACCTATGGGCGGCACCATTTATTAATTTCAGCAGCTCTAACCCTGGGATTAAAGGTGTTTTTTATCCCGATACAGATGCAGAAACTGGTCACCAGGTTGGATATTAAACGCGAAGTTGAGGTGGTGGGCAACCCATCCTTGATTATGTTCGGGGCCGCAGCGCTGGTGCTCTTCAGTTATTATGCTGTTCTCCCTATACGCGAACTTTCCATGCTGGCAACCCGCAACACCATTGCGGTATCGCTGGCGATTGTGCTGTTGGGGATGCTGCTCATTATCTCACGCCGGAAGGCGGTGGTGCAGGTGGTCGGATTTATGTGCATGGAAAACGGCCTGATGTTCGCTGCTGTAGCGGCAACTCAAGGCATGCCCATGGTGGTAGAGATGGGGGTGGCGCTAGACGTGCTGGTGGCGGCCATTCTGTTCGGCATCTTCTTTTTCCAGATTCGAACGGAGTTCGGCACCCTCGATGTCGACAAACTCAATCTCCTGAAAGAGGTTGACTGATGAATGCTCTCTACCTAACCCTGTTGCTTCCGCTGACAGGCGCAGTGGTGCTTGCCTTTTGCGGGCATAAGCGCATTGCCGGCAGGCTGAATCTGCTCTTTTGTATCGCTACCTTCATTACATCGCTGCGGTTGGCGGCTGATGTGTTTTTCCATGGTTCCATTCTCACGCCGCAGAACTTTTTTTACGTTGACGCGTTTAACGTCTACTTGGTGCTACTTAATTCCTTTGTCGGTATGACTACCGCAATCTTTTCGTCTCCGTATATGGCACACGAACAGAGTATAGGAAAAGTTAAAGCTGGAGGGATGCGCCTGTATCACAGTATGTATCAGGGGTTTCTATTTACCATGCTGCTGGCACTGCTGACCAATAATCTGGGGATTCTATGGGTCGCGGTAGAGGGTGCAACCCTGGCCACAGTATTGCTGGTAAGCCTGTATCGCACCCCGAAATCTATCGAAGCAGGATGGAAATACTTCCTTCTCTGTGGGGTTGGCATCGCCCAGGCGCTGTTTGGTACGACTCTGATCTACTTTGCTGCGGTGCAGATTATGCCCGACAACAATCAGGCCCTGATGTGGAGTGTGCTGTACGAGCACGCATCAGAACTTGAGCCCACCGTTTTATTGCTCGCATTTGTATTCCTGATAGTGGGCTATGGCACCAAGATTGGCCTTGTGCCCCTACATAACTGGCTGCCGGACGCCCACAGCGAAGGACCGACACCGATGTCGGCCATCCTCTCTGGGCTGCTGCTTAATATCGCGCTGTATGCGGTAGTACGCTTTAAGATGCTCATCGACCCGGCCCTTGGTTCCAATATAGCTGGACATATTATGATGGCGTTTGGCTTACTCTCTTTTCTGGTGGCGGGTCTGCTCCTGCACCGGCAACGCGATATCAAGCGCATGTTTAGTTATTCTTCCATAGAGCACATGGGACTTATTACCTTTGCCTTTGGCATTGGGGGCCCACTGGCGACATTCGGGGCCCTGCTGCACATGATTGTCCATTCCCTGACTAAATCGGCGATTTTCATAACCGTTGGCCATGCTGCACAGGTATGTCAAACCCAGTCCATCGACAAAATTCGTGGTTTAATAAAGACCCAACCGGAAATTGGCTGGGGGCTGCTCATCGGCACGATAGCCATTGCCGGGTTGCCGCCCTTCGGAGTCTTCACCAGTGAATTCCTCCTCTTCAGCGCAACCATTAAAAGTTTCCCCTGGCTGGTAATTTCACTCCTGTTCGGCCTGAGTGTAGCTTTTGCTGGCTTGTTTCGCCACGTGCAGCCCATGGTGTTCGGGGAATGTCCCACAGGGCAAGTTAAGGTAAAAGCGAACATGTGGCCGGTGGCAGTGCATCTATGCATTATTCTGTGGCTCGGCATTGCCGTGCCTGATGTTCTAGCCGGTTGGATCGATCAGGCCACCATCATGATTACGGGAAAAGGTGTGTTATGACCACTCCGCAGCTAAAAAAAGAGTTGATGGAGACAGCAGATATTGAAGCAGGCATCAAGGCTTCCATACAGGCTTGCAGTTGGCAACTGCATCGGAGTAATTTGACTATGACCGTCGATTACACGATTCCGAATGGGGCCGCTACGCATATAGCCGTCGCCGCTGTGGGCTGGAGTGAGGCAGCTGTTATCGCCAAACGCTGCGGGCTGCGCTGGGCTGGGGTGTGGGCTGACCACATTCCCGAACGCATCATACTCATGGTTGTGCTGGCCGGGAAAGACGGACATCTGGTCCTTAGCACAACAGTGCCGGACTCAAAGCCTGAACTACCCTCTCAGGCAAAAACTTACCCCAATGCGAGTCGACCCGAGCGCCATGTACACGATATGTTCGGCATCATCTTCAAAGCCCATCCAGATCCACGCCCGTGGACACGTCATCAAGCGTGGAAGGCAGATGCATATCCGCTGCGTAGGGATTTCCCCGTGGCTGGATTTCCAGAGCAAGACACCCCAGCGGACAAAACCTACCAGTTTATAAAGATGGAGGGAGAGGATATCTACGAGGTCCCTGTTGGCCCCGTGCATGCTGGCATTATTGAACCGGGGCACTTTCGCTTTCACACCATCGGCGAGGATATGCTGCGCCTTGAGGAACGCTTGAGTTACGTGCACAAGGGGATTGAAAAAATTGCCCAAGGGCGGGATATCCCAGGGTTGATTCGCCTCGCTGCCCGAGTCAGCGGTGATAGCAGCATCGCCCACAGTTGGGCTGCGTGTCAGGCGGTGGAACACGCCTTAGACGTTGTGATTCCCCCGCGTGCGCTAGCGCTGCGCGCTATTCTGGCGGAGCGCGAGCGGATTGCCAATCACTGTGGAGATATCGGTGCGATCTGTAACGATGTAGGCTTCAGCTTTGCCATGGTGCAGTTCAGTGCCCTGCGTGAGCGCGTTCAACGCCTGAGTATGGAACTCTTCGGCCATCGCCTGCTGATGGATTGCATTCAGCCCGGAGGTGTAACCCGCGATCTGAATGCAGATGGAATTGCCGCCATAATGGCTGAGCAGCACATGCTCCGCACCGAAGTTGCCGAACTCATGCCCATGATCTTGGAATACCCTTCCCTGCAAGATCGGTTACGTACCACCGGCATTATCCCCCATGAGACCGCAGTCAGCCTTGGAACCCTGGGGTATGTAGCCAGGGCGAACGGCATCGATTATGACCTGCGCCGAGATGCTCCATACCCACCTTATGCCAGCCTTGAGGTACGCGTACCGGTGTATACCGAAGGTGATGTAGCGAAGCGTACCAGGGTACGTGGAGATGAAATCATAGTATCTACAGAACTGATCGAGAAGCTGCTCCACCCGCTGCCGGATGGACTCATTGGTACCGCGATCACCCCGAACGGACGTGATGTGGCGGGGTTAGGTTTGGTTGAAGGTTGGCGCGGGGAAACCCTCGCCTATGTGCGCCTAAACGAAGCAGGCTTGGTGGAGCGATATTTCCCACGGGATCCTAGCTGGTTCAACTGGCGGGCGCTAGAGGAGCTGATCCATGGCAACATCATCCCTGACTTTCCGGTATGCAATAAATCGATTAATGGCTCCTATGCAGGACACGATCTTTAACCCTGACCATGCTTTTTAGCCACAGCCACGCTCCATAACCAGGAAGATAGACAAGACATGCTTTCAATCCTGAACAAAATTCGCAAAACTGGATTCTTGACCGAGAAAGTCGGGGCACCTGAAGATGAGATTTTAGTGCTGGGGAAGCACTGCCAGCGCGAGATCGCTGCCAGCTTTGGCGGAAGCTTGGCCATCCGCATGGTGGATGCAGGTTCGTGCAACGGATGTGAACTGGAGATGCACGCTCTCAATAACAGCTTCTACGATATCGAGCGCTTCGGGATTCACTTTGTCGCCTCGCCCCGTCATGCAGATATGCTGCTGGTAACTGGGGTGGTATCGCGGCATATGCAGGAGGCGTTAAAACGTACCTACGCCTGCACCCCGGCACCCAAACTAGTGGTGGCCATGGGTGACTGCGCCACCAACGGTGGAGAATTCGGCGTGAGCTACGCCAGTTGCGGGCCGGTGGCTAACGTGATCCCTGTGGATGCCTGCGTCAAGGGCTGCCCCCCTACGCCGATAAATCTGCTGCGGGCCATCTTAGAAATACTGCAGAAAAAATACGTCTAATATAGCTGATGAAAAACAGCCCGCCAAATTTAGGGGCGGGCGTATACATAAAGTTCAGGCATCAGGGCTTTACCAGACCCAAGCGAGAAAAAATCTCCAGGGTGGGTTCAGCACTGTTCAGGGTATAGAAATGGACCCCACTCACTTTGTGTTCGAGCAGGTCGCGCACTTGCTCAGTCGCCCAGTCAAGCCCAACCCGCTCTACTGCGGCTTCATCTGGAGCCTCTTCAACCCTGCGCAGCAACTCAGCGGGGAAGCGCGCTCCGGCCGCGAGCTCAGCCATCCGCTCCATCCCTTTACGATTACGCAGTGGCATGATTCCGGCCACGATTGGAACCTCGATTCCAGCTAGGCGGCAGCGCGCACAAAAATCGTGAAAGTCGCGATTATCAAAAAACAGCTGGGTGACGATATAATCTGCCCCAGCATCTACTTTCTCCTTTAAATACTGAATCTCCAGGAGACGGTTCGGCATTTCAGGATGCCCCTCAGGGAAACCTGCAACCCCAATACTCGTATCGGGGAATTCAGCCCGGATAAAACGCACCAAATCTACAGCATATTTAAATCCGTCTGCAGGTGGTTGCCAATTATCTTCGCCTACAGGTGGATCACCACGCAGGGCAAGAACATTGTGCACTCCAACATTTTGATATTGCTGCATGATATTGCGCACTTCTGCACGTGTCGCCGCCACACAGGTCTGATGTGGCACCACAGGCACCCTGCTCTCCTCGTGAATTCGGAGCACTAACTTATTGGTCTGGGTGCGGGCAGAGCCGCCTGCACCATAGGTGACACTCACAGATGAGGGATGCAGAGGCATCAACTTTTCAATATTCTGCAATAAATTATCCCACCCCTGTTCTGTTCTGGGTGGGTAAAATTCAAAACTAAGGGAGGTATCCTTACTTTGGAGTATTTTTTTCATCTATCCTTATCGATTCCCTATCAAATCCCTTATCGAAGCTAACTTCTTTAAGTACTAGAGGCATAAAAACCAAGGCCATATGATTCGAAAATCATATGACCATAGGCACATTAACAACGACCATCAATTTTATACGTTTATGTTCTGGTATGGATAAATGCACCAGGATTGTCCCATGCACAGGCGTAGCCCAAATCCTGCAGCAATGCAGTCCCAGCATCGATCCCATACCCCACACTGGATACTCCGTGCGAGTCATCTCCAGGGAGGATATTTATCCCCATTTCCAGCGCTTTTACTAGGATAGGGCGGGAAATATAAGGCTCCGATGCCCCTTTTGCCAAAGCCCGCATGTTCAGATCAAGGCAAAGGTTATTATCGCACACGTACTTGAGATTCCGCTCAATACGGCGCATGATCTCGGGGTTTAGAATGCGCTGCGCGTAATCTGGATCGTACAGCCGCACCAGATCGAAGTGCCCCACCACGGCAGGGCGTAACGCCTGGAGCATGGTGAGTTGTTCATCAAAGTAGGTGCAGTAAAGGGCATCAATACCACCACATGCGGTAATGGCAGCCTGATATTGTGCTGGGCAGAAATCGAAATTTATTTCGCGTACATGGTGCACGGACCCGACAATATAATCTAGAGCATAGCGTTGTTGCAACTCTAATGCGAACTCAAAGGCGCCAGGATAACATTCACTCTCCATCCCCCCCAGCAGGAGGATATCTCCACTGTAGCGCTGCTTGAGCCTCTTTACTTCAGCCGCATAAGTCGCAAACTGTTTCTGCAGCGCCAACGCACTGATGCCCGCCTCCTTTTCATCTGCATAACGGTATTGGTCCTGCATCGGCGGCATGTGCTCGGTAATGCCAGCCCAAACAAACCCCTGCGCTATATAGGCCAGTACTACAGCCTCAAGCTCATCTTCGGCATGAAGACAAAACTGACCGCTATGCCCGCCATGGGCAGAAACCCGCGCTGGTACATAATCTAACCCCATAATTACTCAGTCCTTCCAGTCCAGGTTGGATTCTTTACATATCCTTGCTGTGCAGACGTTGCAGCACCTGTTTCATATCTTGCCACAGTTCGCGCTTAAACTCAGGGTTACGCAACAGATAAGCCGGATGAAAGGTAGGCATAAGGTCAATTCCATTGTAGCTGCACCATCCACCTCGTAGCTTACTGATGGGAGTCTTATCCTGCAGCAAGCTCTGCGCGGCAAGCGTGCCTAGAGCCACCAACACCTGTGGGTTGATGGCATTAAGTTGACGCTTAAGAAATGGTGCACACGCAGCTATTTCATCCACGCCGGGATCGCGGTTATGGGGTCCCCTGCATTTAATAACATTGCATATATACACAGCATCGCGCGTAAGTCCCATAGCGAACAAAATATTGTTAAACAACTGGCCTGCTTCGCCGACAAACGGCTCTCCCTGCTCATCTTCTCGGCGGCTAGGACCTTCACCGACAAACACCAGTGCTGCTTTGGGGTTGCCCGCACCAAATACGAGGTTGTTACGGGTACTGCTCAAGAGGCAGCGTTGACAGTCCCCCATTTCGGCGCGGATCTCTTCTAGGGTTTCAACACGGCATGGCGCTGCTGTTGAGTTAGAGCTTTCCAGTTCGGCACAGGGGGGTAATAGCTCTTGTGCAGAGGGTGAATTCTCATAGATATGCTCCACCCCCCAGCGCCGCATATCCTGTAAGGTAGCCAGGGTTTCTGCCGTCGCGATTTTCAAGCTCTGGGTACGTTTATCCAGCATATTCTTTACTTCTACCTGCGGATAGGATTATCCTACCAATATTTTTAAGTTATGTAACCGGTGTGAGAGTTGTTCAGATGATTTATGGCGTGCGTACGTTCCTACTCATATTCCCAGCTATATTCTTGTTCCCTGCGGATGCCTGTGCGTGGGGGTTCGGGGTACATCTACTCTTGGGTAACAGCATCTTGGCGCAGCTTGGCAACCTGCCGCCTCACCTAGCTGCACTACTTGTGGCATTCCCGCACGATTTTCTCTACGGTTGCATAAGCGCCGATATTACTCTGGGGAAAAAATACACCCACTACCTGAAACACTGCCATAGCTGGAACATGGGCAATAAAGTGCTAGCTGAGGCGGAAACGGATTCCCAGCGCGCTTGCGCCTATGGTTATATCGCCCACCTAGCCGCTGACACCATTGCCCACGGCTTCATGGTTCCCTACAAAATGGTGCGCAGCTACAACACGGTTTTTCTCAACCACGCCTATTGGGAACTACGCTTTGAAGGGAGAATTGACCCCGCCATCTGGATACAAGCCAAAGAACTAGCGCAACACGATTTCAGCGCCAACGATAAACTTCTGCACCAAGTTCTGGTGCGCACTCTGTTTTCCTTCAGAACCAATAAACGCCTGTTTAACTCCATGTTGCTCGTCAGTAGAATCCAGCGCTGGCAGAAATTACTCCAGCGCTTAGACGAACGCTCGGTGTGGAAAATGGAGCAACAAGATCGGCAGGAGTATATGGACTTGGCTCTGGAAGCTAGCATGAGCATCTTATCAGATCCGAGCAGCCCCTACTTGAACGCGGATCCCACCGGCGAACAGGCGCTGAAGAAGGCCCAGCGCATGCGCGCGAGCCTTAAGGCGCTGTGGCAGGATGGACGTCTGCCCTCTGAGTTAACTCTGCCGATTTTGGAAGAGATCAAAGAGCACTTTCGCTCCAGCGTGACAGACCCTACCAATAGCGTGTAAACCAATCCTAAAATGTGCGCCGCAAGCTCAATTTGAACCAAGGAGGGCACAAACCCGATCCAGCAAGGCGTGTGCAACAGAGGCCTTGCTCTGCTGAGGCAGATTTTCAACTCTGCCATCGGCATGGAGCAGTTTTACCACATTGGTTTCTATATCAAAACCGGCGCCAATGGCGGTAATATCGTTGGCTACTATCATATCCAGATTTTTGCGCTTCAGTTTATCTTGCGCGTGATGCAACAGATCGTGGGTCTCGGCGGCAAAGCCAATCACAACCTGCGTTGTTTTCTGGGCACCGATCTCGGCTAAAATATCTGGGTTGGGTTCAAGTTCAATGCTCATGGCAGCATTTTTCTTTTTGATTTTTTGGCTGGCAGTGCTGCAGGGGCGATAATCAGCCACGGCGGCAGCTTTAATCACCACTGTGGCCCAAGGCAATTCCCGCATGACCGCAGCATGCATATCCAACGCACTTTTTACCCCTACCCGCCTAATCCCAACTGGAGCCTCCAGAGCGGTGGGACCGCTGACGAGAACCACCTCTGCGCCCCGTTGCCACGCTGCTCTGGCAATGGCATATCCCATCTTTCCGGAAGAATAGTTGGTCAGACAGCGAGCCGGGTCCAGCTCCTCACGCGTCGGTCCGGCGGTAACCAAAATCCGCTGCCCGGCAAGATCGGCTGGAGTGGCGATCCGCTCGACCCACGCCAAGATATGCGCCGGCGCTGGCAACTTACCTTTTCCGTCCCAACCGCAGGCCAGGGCCCCAACATCTGGCTCAATAAGATGAAAACCCCGCTGGAACAAAACCTGCATATTGTGCTGTACTGCCGCGCTCTCATACATATTCACATTCATGGATGGCGCCAGAACTATCGGTGCTTTGGTTGCCATGAGGGTAGTACTAAGCAGATCATCCGCGATACCGGCGCCTAGTTTACCAATGATATTGGCGGTTGCCGGCACGACCACACATAAGTCGGCTTTATCCGCCAGGGATATATGCCCAATCTCTTTTTCCTGATACAGATCAAACATGTCAGTATGCACTGGATTGTAAGACAAGGTCTGAAACGTAAGGGGGGTGACAAATTCGCACGCATTGCGCGTCATCACCACCGAAACTATCGCACCAGCCTTGGTTAACAGGCGCAGAAGTTCAACCGCCTTATATGCCGCAATCCCCCCACACACGCCGAGCACAATCTGTTTTCCCTTAAGCGTTGGCATAACTTCGCCCCTTTATCGTATCTAGATTTATCGTTTTCTTAACCGCTGCTTAAATATAGTCCCCATTTACAAACGGATTTGACTGCTGTTCCGCTCCAATGGTCGATTCTGGCCCGTGCCCCGGATGGACCAAGGTGGACTCCGGCAAAACCATGAGCTGGGAACGGATATGCCCGAGCAACTGCTGCAAATATCCAACCGGCAGATCAGTGCGCCCAATGGAGCCTGCAAACAGGCTGTCACCAGAGAACAGGTGCCCCTGCCCATACAGACAAATCCCACCGGGAGAATGTCCTGGAGTATGGATAACTTCAAAGCTCAGATCACCGATTTCCAACAGATCACCGTTTTGCAAAAAACGAGTGGGCATGGGGGATTCCACCGCTGGAAGGCCGTAGCTTGCCGCTTGACGCGATGCTTGTTTAAGCAAGGGCAGGTCCTCCTTGTGCATACAGAATTCAATCCCAGTTTTTTCAACAATCAGGCTATTGCCCCCCACATGGTCAAAATGACCATGGGTATTGACCAGCATTTTGGGCTCCAAGCCTTCTTGCTCGAGGAGTTGAAGAATCC
Source organism: Desulfuromonas sp. (assembly GCA_028685815.1). Taxonomy (GTDB): domain Bacteria; phylum Desulfobacterota; class Desulfuromonadia; order Desulfuromonadales; family Desulfuromonadaceae; genus JAIVHC01. The sequence goes on along the minus strand of JAQUDG010000007.1, from coordinate 9,986 downwards.
GTTGCGCTTCATCGCCTGGGTCGATTATCAACGCTTTTTTGGTACGTGGGCACGCCACTATATAACAATTAACCTGTAATGGACCTACAGGCAGGGTTTTAATGATCATTTTGGCCTTCCTCTCTGCTTCCAAACAGATCCAAGGTTGCACCCGCCAGTTGCTCACCAAGGGAAGTGCGCAGTGGCGCCTGATATCTGCTGGTGCGCTTTGGGGGAATGTTTGTTTCAGCTGGCTTGTTTTTGCTCACAATACTAGGGGCACAGGGAGGAGGAGCGCTTTCCGAAGCTGCGGGCGGTGTCTGCTCTATGCCTGTTCCCAATTCATCTGCCGGTGCATAAAAGTAGCGATCAAACAGGCGATGATACGATGTCCATGCGGACGGGTTCAACTGTTCGCGCTCAATATGCAAGGAAATACCATTGATTTTGGCATCCATATCATCGACAAAATTGAGCACCACTGCCTCCAAAGTTTTTGGACGCTTGGGAGACCCATACTCATATTGGCCGTGATGCGATAACAGCATATGCTTGAGCAACATCGCTTTATGTTGTGGAAAATCAGGCCACTCCCTAATCTTCTCCTCTAGCATCTCTACCCCTAGGACAATATGGCCGATGAGTTTGCCGACGTCAGTGTAATCGAAGCTGCGGGCATAGCGCAACTCGGCAACCTTGCCAATATCGTGCAGCAGGGCACTACAGACCAGAAGATCGCGATTGATCTGTGGATAGCGCGCGCTCACATCTAGCGCCAAACGCGCCACACACAGGGAATGCTCCAGCAAGCCGCCCAGATAGACGTGGTGCATCGATTTCGCCGCTGGTGCCTTAGTAAACAAATGCATGAACTCTTCATCGGCACCAAAAGATTCAAGTATCCGTCGATAATCAGGGTCGGCAATGTGCGCAACCATGGATTTGAATTCCGCCCGCATCTCTTCAGGAGCATGGGCAGAAACCGGCAAAAAATCGGCCAGTTCCACTTGTTCCTCGGCCACACGCGTTATGCTGGTGACAATAAACTGCATCTTGCCCATGAACACATTAGCTTTACCTTTGACGTGGACAAAATCATCTTTATTAAACAAGGTGGTGAGCTCATCGACATTGTCCCAGATTCTCCCATCCACTTCCCCGCTGCGATCCATTAATTTCAAGTTCATGTATGGCTTGCCATTTTTTGCCATCGCCATATTTTTATCTCGAACCAAAAAAATACTGTCGATCGAGTCACGCTCACCAATATCTTCAATGTAGCTCTTCTTCAAAGGTACCAATCCCTTCTCTACGTCTATTCAGCATGTGGGCAGTTTCCACATACACTATTGCCATTGTATTACCGCTGTGGGCGTTGCATCTACGCCCACATATTTATACTTGTGCTGCATTGATAGCCTGAACCACTTTGAGCCCATCAAGAGCAGCGCTCATAATCCCCCCTGCATACCCCGCGCCCTCGCCCACCGGATACAGGCCGCTGCAGTTCAATGATTCCATCTGCGCAGAACGGAGGATACGCACCGGCGCTGAAGTGCGCGACTCTAAGGCAATCAAGCTCGCCTCCGCAGTGATAAAACCCTTCATTTTACGTTCAAACTGTGGCAACGCCTGCTGCAACCCGTTGTATACAAAGGGGGGTAAATACTTACGCAATTCCTCTTCACGCACGCTGGGGCGACAACTACTAGAAACTCCAGCAGAGCCGCGCTGCAAAAAGCTCAGCATGTTCTGCGCTGGAGGACGGTAGTCGCCATTGCCCGCAAAAGACTTCTGTTCCCAAAAGCGTTGGAACTCAACTCCAGCCAGAGGATCAGCGGAGCCAAAATCTTCCGGATTCACACTCACAACCAAGGCACTATTGGAACGCTGTGCATCTCGCTTGGAACGACTCATGCCGTTAACTACGATCGAATTCTCCTCACTGCTGCTCAACACTACTTCGCCCCCAGGGCACATGCAGAAAGAATACACCCCTCTGCCGCTGGCGCTGTCATTCCAGCTCAAAGCGTATTCTGCAGCAGGCAGTTGCGGATGCAAAGTGGCACCGTACTGAATGGAGTTAATCAGTTCTGTCGGGTGCTCTACCCGTACCCCCATAGCGAATGGTTTCTGCTCCAAGGCAATTCCGCGTCGGTGTAACATGGTGTAGGTGTCTCTGGCACTATGTCCGATGGCGAGCACCACCGCGTCGCAGTGTATATGTTCGGAGGCGTTGACCACAACCCCCCTAATCGCTCCATTTTCAATATTCAGATCGGTTAGGCGGGTATGATATCTAATATTTACCCCAACGCCGCGCAACTTACCCCGTAAGTGCACCAGTACATTGCGCAACACGTCGGTGCCGATATGCGGTTTTGCATCGATGCGGATATCTTCAGGAGCACCACAAGCAATAAACGTATCCAATACCAGGGCCGAAAATGGGTGTTTAACCCTAGTGGTGAGCTTGCCGTCAGAAAAAGTCCCAGCCCCCCCTTCGCCAAACTGTACATTGCTTTCCGTATTCAGAGGACCACCGCGCCAGAAAGTCTCTACATCTGTGGTGCGTTGCTCCACCGGAGCGCCCCGTTCTAGGAGGGTCACGTCGTGACCGCTGCGCGCTAATTCCAGCGCGGCGAATAGCCCTGCTGGGCCCATCCCAACTACTATTATTTTTTTAGTCGCGGAGTAACGCTGCAGGCTTAAGCCTACTGCTTGTTCCTGTTGAGCCAAACGCAGGCGACCATTCTTCTCTAACTGCTGCGGTATCTGAACATCCGGCGCCAAATCAAATTCAAGGGTGTATACCCGTAACACCCTTCCCTTGCGACGGGCATCAATCCCGCGCCGCACTATGGTTAAGTTGCCGATATCAGATGCGCGTATTTGCAAAAGATCGGCAACAATTTGGCTCAGTCCATGTTCAGACTGCGCAAGACTCAAGGGCACTTCGGCTAATTTCCAGCGTTGATTCATATGTTGTTTCAAACCTAAAATTAACTCCTGACACACACAGCATGCTCGCCTGATATCTGTTCCAGCGGAAATTCCAAGTAAAAATCAGCGCCGCGTCCCGGTTCACTTTCAACCCGTATAGTGCCGTTACAACTCTTAACCACTCTGAGCACCACCGAAAGGCCAAAACCGGTGCCGCTACTTCTGGTGGTGAAAAAAGGATCAAATATTTTAACCAAATTATCCTCTTCGATCCCCCCGCCAGTATCACCCACATGCACCATAACCCGGTCATTTTCTACCCTTAAATTAACACTCAAGGTTCCAGAATCCTTCATCTCAAACAAGGCATTGCCAATTAAATTGGTGAAAACCTGCTCAATCTCATCAGCCCCTGCAGCTATATACACGGGAGTACGCTGAATATTGAGATTTAATTTAATTTTCTGGAATTTTATCTGTTCACTAAACAATTCCAAGACTTTGTCAATACAACTAGACAGGCATATTCCGCTTGTTTCTGTGCGGTTTTTTTGCTCACTGGCGCTCAACAGCTTCCGTAAAATGGTATCTACGCGCCCTACCTCTGCCAGAATATTCTGGGTGTAACTCTGCACGTCGGCATCATGTTCGCACTCAGCTTGCAGCAGTTGCGCTGTAAGGGCGATGGAATTCAAGGGGTTGCGGATTTCATGGGCCATTCCCGCAGCTAGGTGCCCTACGGTAGCGAGTTTCTCTGCCTGAACCATCTCGCGATTCGCTTGTTCGAGCTCGCGACTTTTCTCCTGCACCCTTAACTCAAGTTCTTTGTTCCAGTGGTGGATTTCTTGCTGTAGTCCATCCCGCTCGCACCGCAGGCGCTGATTTACCATTTCGATATGCCTTACATGTAGGACATTCTCGATACGTTCTAACAAATCTTTGCTTTTAAACGGCTTGGAAATGTAGTCACTAGCACCGGCTTTCATAACCTCGACCGCGACGGATTCATTTCCAACTCCGGTAAGGACAATCACATATACGTCGGTGTATATGTTCTTTATCTGTTTGAGCACCTGCATGCCGTCCATCTCCGGCATCATATAGTCAAGCAGAACAAGAGCAGGAGCGAACTCTGCAAGCAGGCGCAGTCCCTCTTCGCCACTGCTGGCGGTCTGGACCGTATACCCTTTATGCTCGAGAATCGTCTGACACAGCTTTAAAACGCTGCGCTCGTCATCTATGACAAGTAGTTTTTTCGACATATATCATCCCCTACTTTCTGTTCTTCTCGACTACTCTCGTGCAATCTCTCACCGACCCTAGCAGGGCGTCACTCTACCACAATATCCTTCTCGGACGTAGCACCCACACACCGCTGTGGGAATTAAAAAAGGGGCAAACCCATAGGAAGGCTTGCCCCGAAATATTGTACCCAAGACAGATAAAACGACTTACTTAGGATTAGGTACTGACAATACCGGGATCTTGGACTTACGTAGAACTTTTTCAGTTGTACTACCAAACAGAACATGGTCAAGACCACTGCGTCCCTGAGTACCCATGACGATCACATCCGCCTTCACATTTGTTGCCTGCTTTAAGATCTCTTCGTGCGAAACTCCGGGGACAACCAAAGTACCGAAGTTGTCTTTTTCACTGAGCTTTTCAGCACAAAACTCATCCATCATCTTCTTTGCACTCTGCTCTATCTCTTTAAAGAGAACATCAAAGGATACATGCGGCACATAAAACCCACGCAGGTCGACGGGCTCGTCTATAGTGTGGATCAGTTCCAAGCGTGCACCAGAAACTTTGCACAAAGCATATGCATATTCGAATGCTTTTTCAGAACAATCGGAAAAGTCCGTGGCAAATAAAATGGTCTTAAATTCTTTCATAGCAACCTCCTTAGATAGGGAACGATTATGAATCAACCACTGAGATCTTTTTCAGCACCAATTTCAACTCTTCAAACCTTACCGGTTTATGCACAAAATCAAAAGCACCCAAGTTGGCGGATTCAAGATACATATCCACATTACCGTGAGCGGTAACCATAATAACATATATATCCGGATATTTTTCTCTGATTTGTGCCAACAAACCCAAACCATCCAGACCGGGCATTTTAATGTCACTTAAAACCAAATCCACCCTGTTATTTCGCAGTTTTCGCAGGGCCTCGAAACCGTCCGCAGCGCTGTCAACCCGATATCCTTCGAGCTCAAGCAGCTTACCGAGGGAATATCTGCTAATTTTCTCATCATCAACAACTAAGATTGATTTGATTTTCTGCATCGGACCCACCTACACTGGCAAAACATAAAATCCTAAAAAAAAAAAGGTGGTGCACTACTGTGCGCACCGTCATTAAATAACATCTAATGCCAATATGGCAAAGAATAGCACCGTGCCAAAATGAGTCAAGGGTATTAACTACCAGATATGGTCACTCCCATATTGAGGACCGCAATATAGTCTACCCTAGCATGCTAAGCTATTCGAGCATCTGCACATAGTCGCGAGCTTCTTTACCTAACTGGGACTTATCTTCACGATTAGCTATTTCGCGAAACTGCTCCAGCGCCTGTGCGTTTTTGTCTTGCTCAAGCAGGGATTTGGCGTATTCAAATCTTATGATGTTATCAAGAGGGTCAATCTTGAGCGCTTGCTCAAGCACCTCCTCAGCTAAATGATACTTATGCATCTTTGTGTAGCTCTGGGATAGAAGATACATGACGGATAAATTGCCGGGGAACTGCTTCATTGCCTCTTTGTATGCCATTACCGCGCGCGGATACTCTCCCGCGCGGTGATAAGCAACCCCAAGCCCTGCTAACGCCCGAACTGGATATTGGAACACCAAATCATCCGCTGCCTTCCGAAAATAGCTAGCGGCATCATTCCAGCGCTGCATATCCAAATACAGCGCGCCTAGATTATTGTAGATATATGGATCTTCGGGTTTTAGCTTCAAAGCTTTCAGATAGTGCGTCTCAGCCTGAGTATAAGCAGATTTGCGCTGATATGCCTGTGCCAGTAAATTATGCATATCGGGGTTGTTGGGTTGCAGCCTCACCCCTTCGAGCAACTCCTTCAGTGCGTTACTATAGTCCTGCGTTGACATATATGACTGCCCCATTTGGTAATGGGATTTGGCCATATCAACTCTGGATGGACCGCTCGCTGCACATCCACTTAAAGTGAAGGCAATAAGCAACATGAAAGCTGTTCTCAACATACATATCTCCGCATTTCGGCCTAATCGACCCCTTTAAACTCTGTGAGTAACTGAAACTTTCGATAGCGGTCGCGCACCTGACTTATATCCAACTTACGCATGCGCCCAAGACTGAATTCTTCCACGTTAAAAGAGGCCATGACGCTGCCAAAAATAATGGCCTGGCGCATCGCTTCATCCGAAGGGTTATCTACACTGCTTAAATACCCCATAAATCCACCTGCGAATGAATCCCCCGCACCGGTAGGATCGAATACAGCCTCCAACGGATAAGCTGGAGCGGCAAACACAGCATTAGGGGTAAACATTACCGCGCCATATTCCCCCTGTTTTACCACTAGGGTGGTAGGCCCCATCTCCTGCACCTTGCGCGCTGCTCTGACCATATTGGGCTCATTGGCAAGTTGGCGCACTTCTGCCTCATTAATAAGCAAAATATCCACATATTTAAGGGTTTCGAGCAACGCTTCGCGCTTGCCTTCAATCCAAAAATTCATGGTATCACAGGCGACGACCTTAGGCCTGATCACCTGCTGTAACACCTTAAGTTGAAGGGCAGGATCGATATTACCCAAAAAAACATATTTGGCGTTCCGGTAATTTTCCGGCAGTTGCGGATCAAAATCTGCGAACACATTAAGCTGGGTGTCTAAGGTAGTCGCCTCGTTAAGATCGTAGCTGTAACTCCCTTTCCAGCGGAAGGTTTTACCCCTACTGCGAGTCAAGCCATCCATATTGACGCCCCGCTGCTGTAAAAAATCTATGTGTTCTTGCGGAAAGTCCTCCCCAACTACGGCCACGAGATTAACCGCAGTAAAAAAACTCGCCGCGGTGGAAAAATAGGTAGCGGAGCCCCCTAACACCTCATCTGCCTTGCCGAATGGAGTCTCAATACTATCAAAAGCCATGGAACCTACTGCAAGAATGCTCATTTTTTGAGTTACTCCTTAAAGTATTTGCCGATAATAAGATCGAGTTTCTCGCGGGTTGCGACATTGAATTGTGTCGGGTCCGTCATGACACAGTGTTGTGCCGCCTGAGGGCATGAGCAAGGTCTTTGCGTACTTATTTTGCAAACTGCTGCAACAATAATTTTCTTAGCCATGGCTATATTGGCTCGCATTACCGCGATAACGGCCTCAACTGATACATCGGCATGGGCCTGATTCCAGCAGTCATAATCGGTGGCGAGGGCCACGGTCGCATAGCAGATCTCAGCTTCACGCGCTAGGCGCACTTCAGGCAGGTTGGTCATGCCGATAACATCTACCCCCCAGCTCCGATAGAGGTTTGATTCTGCCTTGGTTGAAAAAGTCGGCCCCTCGATGCAGATATAAGTTCCCCCTTGGTGCACTGTCGCCCCAACTTGCTTAGCGGCAGCAGCCAGACTGCTTCCTAGATCGTTGCAAATGGGATTGTCAAACTGAACATGCCCTACAATCCCGTCACCGAAGAAGGTATTTGCCCGCTTACCGCTGGTACGGTCAATAAACTGATCTGGAAGGACAATATGCCCAGGGACTATCTCCTCCTTCATGCTACCTACAGCAGAAACGGAGATGATCCGCTCAACCCCAAGCATCTTCATTCCATAAATGTTAGCCCGATACGGTACCTCCGAAGGGAGATATTGGTGCGCACGGCCATGACGGGGAAGAAAAACCATCTTCACCCCGCCAAGCTTACCGGTAATATACGCATCTGAAGGTTCACCAAACGGGGTCTGCAGACGGATCTCTTCGATATCCTGTAAGCCCTCAAGTTGATACAGGCCACTGCCCCCAATTACACCAATTACTGGCATAGACATTAATTTATTCCTTTCGAATTTTCGAGATTACCCATTTTTACGTTCCAGCTTGCCTTTAAGCTGCCCGCAGGCGGCGGAAATATCTTGACCTTTACTGGCACGCCGAATAGCTACCAGATTGCGCTGCAACAGATAACTCTGAAAGGCATTGATCGACTGCTCATCTGGGCACTTATAACATGAACTCTCGTGTTCGTTAAACGGGATCAAGTTTACCTTTGCCTTCACCCCATGCAACAGTTTGACCAGACGGCGTGCGTCCTCAATGGAGTCATTAACTCCTTGGATTAGAATATATTCAAAGGTTATACGCCGCTTGCCAAGCAGGGGAAATTCGCGGCAGGCCTGGATAAGTTCACTCAACGGGTAACGTTTGTTGACTGGCATCAGGCGGCTGCGCACTTCATCATTGGAGGCATTCAAAGATACCGCCAAGTTTACATTGACGCGTTGAGCCAATTCGCGCATTTGCGGCACCAGACCGCAGGTTGACAGGGTTATCTTGCGCGAACTGTAGTCCATGCCGGCTGCATCATAAAAAATATCAAGAGCAGCAACCATGTTATCCAGGTTCTGTAAGGGCTCTCCCATCCCCATAACCACAATGTTGCTGATGTGGTGCTCTTGCCGTACCGCACACACTTGGTTAACAATCTCTGCAGTTGTGAGATTTCGCTTTAACCCAAAAGTGCCGGTAACACAAAAAACACACCCCATAGCGCAGCCCACCTGGGAAGAAATACACAAGGTGGATCGTCCGCTTTCCATGGGGATGAGAACGGTTTCGATAGTGGCCCCATCGTCGAGGCGAAACAAATACTTGCGCGTTCCGTCTGAACTGACCTCCTCTGCTTCTGGCTGCCACTGCGAGATATACGCACGTTGCTCTAGCTGTGCGCGTAAATCTTTGGAAAGGTCAGTCATCTGCTCGAAGTCAGACACATTTTTCTTATACATCCAACTCATCAACTGCTTACTACGAAAGCGTTCTTTCCCTAATCCACCCAAAAATCCTATCAGGTCGGCAGAGGTTAAGCCACGCAAGTCTATCTTTGGTTCATCCATAATGATCTATACCCTGCCTAGCTTAGGTATCCATCTGAGGTTTATCTATTAAAAGATTAAGGACTCCACGGGGGCGAGCACCGCACGTGCGCACCTATAACACGTATAGGGCGCACATAAAAAAAGCCCCACGGAGTGTATCCGAAGGGCCTTGAATCCTCAAGCGCGATCGAAACTGCGATTACAGCAGTTCCATGCCAGAAAAGAAGTATCCGAGCTCAAACGCTGCGGTCTCCGGTGCATCAGATCCGTGGGTCGCATTCTCCCCAATAGAAGTGCCAAATTCGCGCCGGAGCGTTCCTGCACCTGCATCGGCGGGATTGGTGGCACCCATAAGATCTCGCCATTTCATGATGGCGTTGTTGGACTCCAGAGCCATGACTACACACGGGCCACTACTCATGAAATCTGTTAACTCGCCAAAGAAAGGCCGCTCTTTATGTACATAGTAAAAGCCTTCGGCCTCAACCTTGCTCATATACAGTTTCTTAAGCCCGATAACCTCGAAACCCTCTGAGTAGATGCGCGCAAGGATTTTGCCTGCATGACCGGCAGCAAAGGCGTCAGGCTTGATGATAGCGAATGTTTTTTCCATGATAATGGGTTCCTTTTTTGATAATTGGTTCAGATAAAATACTTAAAGCCCGAAACCGACGGGCTCTAGATGGGTATGTTCAGCATTAGCGCTAGACACTTAAGGGTACAACTTCAGAGTGTGGGCTTCTATCATTTTCAGCGCCAAAAGTCAATGTGCGATTGGTGCGGTCGCAAGCTAGCCCCAGAATGTAATCTGATTACGCCCCATTTCTATGGAGCGTTGCAATGCATTATCTACGCGCTTAAGGGTCTTTTCAAGGGTCTGCTTATCTTCTACCGAAACAACACCGATGCTGGCAGTCGCAACAAAGGGCAGATCAAAACAAACCAGTTGGCGCAACTTATTTAGCA
>JAQUDG010000093.1 GCA_028685815.1 Desulfuromonas sp. | reverse complement strand
CACAGCCCGAGCCGGAGCCACAACCCGAGCCGGAGCCACAACCCGAGCCAGAACCACAGCCCGAGCCGGAACCACAGCCCGAGCCAGAACCACAGCCTGAGCCCGAGCCACAGCCTCTGCCTGAGGTTACGCCTGCGCCGGAGGTGGTACCACAACCGGAGCAGAATACTAACTCTCCTAGTGCAGAACCTGGACAGACTGCGGGACAGCCTAGTGGTGATATGGGGGGTATGTACACGCCCCGAAATGATCCTTTTACCCCCGTTGAAAGTACGGGCGAGCTGACGACTCCGCTTGAAGGCACGGTCATCACTGATTCAGATCTTTTTGGCGACAATGAGCAGCGCAAAGGTATGTATGCGCTGGAACTGGATATGGATATCAACAGCCAGATAGTGGACCTGAATGAAACCTTCTCTTTCCAGGTACCGGAAAGCACTTTTGCTATTAAGGTGACGTCGGATGCTCCCCTGGATGAACAGCCGGGAATTAAGCTCCGTGCTCAGAGAGCTGATGGATCACCGTTGCCGGATTGGCTCAATTTTGACCCTGAAACTGCCACATTTAGTGGGGTTTCGCCGAGTGGGGGCGATGTTGTAGACGTAAAAGTGATCGCGTCCACCCCAGATGGGCAAGAAGCTGAAGCGGTGTTCAGTGTCGTTATTCAAAAACAGACGGCTGTGCCTCAAATACAGGGAGACAGCATCGAGAATTCTGAGGGGCAGCTGGAGGGGGAAGAGCAGCCAGGGGAGGCTGAAGATACTGAGCAGAGCGATGAAACACCTGTAATCAGCGCTAGTGGAATCGCCGCCGGACTGTCACTCAGTGGTATGGCGGGGCTGTTACCGCGTTCGATGCGCAGAAGCATTGATGGGGCTGGATATGCCGAATCTTGTCAGTTTGAAGAGGGCAGGAACCAGCTTCTGGCAGATCTGGGGCTGAACCGAGATTAGGAAGTTGTTGAACGGTTGTCAGGCCTGTTTTGTTATCTAAACACGTTATTTTACTACATAGGTGGGTAAATCCCGGCTGGATGGAAGGAAAGTCATGAAGCAGATTGTTCTATTAGGGGTAATAATCACGCTGTTGGCGGGGTGCTCGATGGCGCCGCGCCCATTGGCATTGCACGAAGTGGAGCAGCGCTCGTATCAGGATTTGAGCGCCGCGCTGGAGATGCAGGAGCCGGTGAATGGGCCTATCAGTCTGTATGGAGCGATGGCTCGGGCGCTGAAGTATAATCTGGAAGGGCGCCTGAAGTTGATGGAAACTAGTCTGGCGCTGGAGCAGAAGAAAGTCACCAGCTTTGAGATGCTACCCAAGCTGGTGACCTCGGCGGGGTATAAATCACGAGATAACTACAGTGGTTCTTCTAGTATGGCGCTCGAAGGGCCGAACAAAGGGAACGAATCGCTGGTTTCGTCCACCTCGCAGGAAAAAGAAAGCGTCACCAGTGATGTTACCCTGATGTGGAATATCCTCGATTTCGGTCTTAGCTATGTGCGCGCTAAACAGGAAGGGGATAAAGTTCTTATCGCCGAAGAGCACAAGCGCAAAACCATTCAGAATATCATCCAGCAGGTGCGCACTGCATATTGGAAAGCGGCTAGTTCGGAAGTGCTCCTCGCCGAGTTGAATCTTCTCCTTGCGGATACCCGCAGCGCCCTGGAGCGCTCACGTCAGATCGAACGTGAGGGGTTAGCTAAGCCACGCCAGTCGCTGGAATACCAGCGCACGCTGTTGGAAAACATCGGCTTTATCAAAGGGGCGATTCAGCAAATGCACGATGCCCGTGCGGAGCTGGCGCGTCTTATGAATGTTTCACCCTCTACCCCTTTTACTCTAGTGGTGCCTGCAACATTAGCTGAGCTGCCTAGGATTAGTCTGGATGTCGAGGAGTTGGAGCGTCTGGCATTGAGTCAACGCCCTGAGCTGCGCGAAGAGGATTATCGCGCGCGCATCACCTCCCTTGAAGCGCGGAAGGCGTTGCTGCAGGCGTTCCCGAGTCTAAATTTACACGCTGGATTCAACACCGATACCAACTCGTTTCTGCATAACAGCCAATGGTGGGAAGCTGGGGCGCGGGTATCGCTGAATCTGTTCAAGTTACTGTCGCAACCGGCGATAATGCGCGCGGTCGAGGCGCAACAGGGGGTGGACAGTTTGCGCCGCCAGGCTCTAAGCATGGCAATTCTTACTCAGGTGCATTTGGCATATAACGGCTTTATGCAAGCGCGGGAACAGTTTGAACTTGCGGATCAGATCGAGCAGGTCAGCACCCGCCTGAGCAAGTTGACGCTGGCGGAGAAGCAATCATCCACCGGAAGTGATCTGGAGATGATTCGTAGCGACACCCAGGCAATGGCGACCAAGATGCGCACCATGATGTCCTACGCGCAGCTGCAGCAATCATTCAGCCAGGTGATAAATACGGTGGGTATTGATGTGCTGCCGGATAAGATCAATGATGTACCGTTGGCGGAGATTGAGGCGTCACTTAAAGAGTCTGTTGTCGGTATTGAGGGGCTGCTTGCCCAGAGAGCGGCTAATGAATAAATATGGAGCGCGGTATGGAGCGCACTAAAAGGCTCGCTCGCAGCACAAACGTAAGCGCTGCCCACCACCCTACGGGGCTGGTGGGCAGCGCTCTGTTGCTTGTTACCCTGGTGTTTTTCACCTTGTTATTTTCCACCCCGTGCCTGGCGCAATCGATAGAGGTACGGGGTCTTATTGTTTCCGATTTGCGTACCACCCTGTCGGCGCAGATATCCGGCACCATCGATGCGATCCATGTGGACATGGGGGGAGCGTTCAAGAAGGGGCAGGTTCTGGTGCGGCTGCAGGATAATATTCAGCGTACTCAGGTGGCGCGCTTGCAAGCTGAGCTGCGCGGGGCGCGTCAGCAACTGGAGGCGAACAATAAACTGCAGGAGCTGCAATCTATCGGCACCCTTGAAGTGTTGCAGAGTGAAGCGCTGGTGGAGCAGAAGGTAAATGAACTGCGCCTGCACGAGATTCAGTTGCAGCAGTGTACCGTCGCCGCTCCCATTAGTGGACGGGTGGTGGAGAGGCTGGCCGCTCCCCATCAGTTTGTTACCCCCGGTACCCCCTTGCTGGATATCATCGATGCTAAACATCTGAGTGTGCAGGCGTTTGTCCCTTCACACTGGATTAGGCTGCTTAAAGTTGGGCAGCCTTGCAATTTGTATGTGGATGAAATCTCCATGACTTTACCTGCGCGCGTGACCTCGCTCGGTGCACAGATTGACGCCAACAGCCAGATGCTGGAGCTGCGGGCGCGGATTGAAAACATCCCGGCGCAACTGCTGGCGGGGATGAGCGGACGCCTTGATTTTGGGGCGCAGCCTGGAGCAGAGAGCGTCAATGAGTGATACCTCGCAGGTAACATTCCTCAGCGCGTTGGTGCATCTGGAGAAACGCCTGCGCCAAGCTGAGAGTGTTAATACTCTGAGCTATCGCCTGGCGAATGAAACGCGCAACTTGGTGCAGTACGAGCAGTTGATAGTGTGGCGCTTCGGGAAACGCGGCATCACCTTGAGTGCGGTCTCCGGCGTGGATCGGGTGGAGGCGCTGGCACCTTTTGCGCGCCAGTTTCAGGAGTTGATTCGCCACTTTCGCGCTGAAGAGCGTGGCAAGGGGTTGTTTGACCTGGGACGCGAGGAGTTTCTACGTGGGCCCGGAGGTGAACTATTGGCGGATCTGCCTTGGCAGCATCTGCTGTGGGTGCCGTTGGCAGCGCCGGAGGGAGTGCCTTGCGCTGGGCTGCTGGTGTTTCGGGAGCATAGCGCGTGGAATGAGCAGGAAAAGAAGCTGTTTGAGCATCTTGCTGGCACTGCGCACCATGCGTGGAAATTTTTGCAACCTCGGCTTGAGCGCACTCCGCGTCAGCGGCGCTGGGCAGGGCTGGCGCTGGTGGCGGTGCTGCTGGCGCTAAGTTGTTTCCCCGTGCGTTTATCGGTGTTGGCGCTGGGGAAGGTGGTGGCGCAAGAGATGATGCTGGTCACTGCGGCTCACGATGGGGTGGTGGATCAGATTCATGTGCAACCGAACCAAGTGGTCACGCGCGGAGAGCTTTTGGTCACGCTGGATCAGACTAATTTTTCCAATCAGCTCAACGTCGCACGCCAAGCGAGTGAGGTGGTTAAGGCGCAGTATCAACATGCGCAGCAGCGCTCTTTTAGCGACCCCGAGGCGCGGGAGAATACCCTGCTGTTTCGCGCCCAATTGCAACAGAAACAGGCAGAGCTGGAATACGCCGAGTCTATGTTGCAGCGCACCCTGATTACCGCACCGCGTGACGGTGTGGCGCTGTTCAGCGATGTTAATGCGTGGCGCGGGCGTCCGGTGGCGACCGGTGAGCGGATTATGACGGTGGCATCGCCGCAGGCGGTTGAGTTGGAGGTACTCCTTCCGGTAGAGGAAACCATCTACCTGAAGCTGGAGGAACCAGCGCTGTTCTTCCTCAACGTTGCTCCCAATCGCCCCTTGACGGTTACCATTGAGCGGATCGGCTACGAAACCATCTCGGATCCAGTGTTAGGGCCGGTGTATCCGCTCAAGGCGGTCTTTGCTGCGGATGCTATCTCAGGCTCCAGGGTAGATTCAATCCCCGGTGCCCGCATCGGCGCGCGGGGGACGGTGCGTCTGTACGGGAAGAAGGTTCCCCTTATCTATGCCCTGTTGCGTAAGCCGTTGACCCATTTGCGTTTGCATCTGGGGGTATAGCGCCATGGAGGGGATGCAGGGTTCAAATGAAGACATGGCGCTGATTCCGTTGCGCCGTGAGCTGCGCCTGTATCCGGCGGCGGCGGAAGAGGGGCGTCCTGGTTGGACCTTGGAAGACCCGGTGCGCAACCAATTCTTTCGTCTTGGACGCCATCAGGTAGAGCAGTTGGCGCGTTGGGATTGTGGTTCCGCGCAGCGCCTATGTGAGCTCCTCGGTCAAGAGGCTGGGTTAAGCTTGGAAGCTGATGAGGTGGCAGAGTTTCAGCAATTTCTCCTTAAAAACGCGCTGTTGCAGCCTGGCCATCCTGCGGTAGAGAATCATTTAGAAACACGCTCCAAGCAGAAGACCTCCTGGTGGTCTCAGGCCATGCACTCCTATATATTCTTTCGGGTTCCTCTGTGGAATCCGGAGCGTTTTTTAAACAAAACCCTCCCTTACGTCCGGTTCCTCGCCAGCCCTGCTGCTTTTGTCACCTATGCCATCCTGCTGTTGGCCGCGCTGTTGCTGTTGACCCCGCAGTGGGGGGCGTTTATAGATTCGTTTTCGTACTTCATAAGCTGGCAGGGGGCCGCGATCTATCTGGCGGTGCTGTTTCTGGTTAAGTTTATGCACGAGCTTGGGCACGCCTACACCGCTACCGCCTACGGCATCAAGGTGCCGGTTATTGGGGTGGCTTTTATCGTGCTGTGGCCCATGCTCTATTCAGACAACACCGACGCTTGGCGCGAGCAGAGATCTTCGGTGCGCACGAAGATCGTTCTAGCGGGGATTAGCGTAGAAATTGTGGTTGCAGTGCTGGCGACTTTTTTGTGGACGGTGCTGCAGCCCGGGGTGTTCCGCAGCCTGTGTTTTGCCTTGGCAACCTCGTCGCTGCTTTCTTCGCTCCTCATCAATATCAGCCCGTTCATGCGCTTTGATGGCTATTATCTGCTCTCAGAGGTGTTGGGGGTTCCGAATATGGCACCACGGGCGTTTGCGCTGGGGCGCTGGCGTCTGCGCCGCCTGCTGTGGGGCTTGAACATCCCCAAGCCGGAGTATTTTTCAAACCGCATGGAACGTATTCTTACCCTCTACGCTTACGGCACTTGGCTGTATCGGCTCATCTTGTTTACCGGGATAGCCTTCATGGTTTATCATCTGTTTTTCAAAAGTCTGGGGATCATTCTGTTTTTGATTGAGATCTATGTTTTTATCGCAAAGCCGGTGCTGGCTGAGATCACCCAGTGGTGGAAACAGCGGGAGTTGATTGGGTGTAATGGACACGTGGTCACTACGCTACTGGTGTTTGTTGCCCTGCTCGGCGCGTTATTTGTACCGTTTTCTTCTACGCTGATTGTCCCAGCGCAGTTGGGGGCGATGGAGCGCCACCGCGTGTTTGTCCCCTTTGCGGCACAACTGGAACAGATCCATGTGCAGGATGGGCAGGAGGTTCGGCAGGGAGATCTGCTGTTTACCCTCGCATCAGAGCATCTGGATGCGCGCAGTACGATGGTAAAACTGCAGATCGAGGCGCTGCGGGTTCAACTGCAGCGCGAGTTGGGAGTTAAGCACAAGATTGAGACTACGGCGGTAACGCAGCAGCGTCTTACTGCGGCCTTGGTTGAAGCGCAAGGGCTGGAGAAAAAGCGCCAGCAGCTGCAGATCCACGCCACCTTATCCGGCTTTGTGGAGCAGCTTCCCGCTGGGGTGCAGCCTGGTTGCTGGGTTGGGGTGACGCAGATGCTGTGTCAGGTGGTTTCCCTGCCGGGGGAAAAAATTATAGGCTCGATTGTCGAAGCTGATCTGGCATTGCTGCCGGAGAATGTTGCGGGGCAGTTTTACGCCAATGGTGGAGATGTCGCGCGGGTCCAGTGCACCATGACGTTGCTAGATTCCAGCGATCAAGAGGTGCTGGAGCCTGCAATGTTGGCGTCAATCTATGGTGGAGATGTCGCCGTGATCGGCCATGGAGAAGCGGCACTGCGCCCATTGCAGAACCGCTATCGGATCGAATTTGCCACTGGCGAGGTGGTTGCGACCCCAACCAGCATGCGGGGAAATGTGGTGCTGAAAGGGAAAGCGCTCTCGTTAGTTTCGCGCTGCTGGCGTTCCTTGGCACCGGGGCTGATTCGAGAAAGCCAGCTTTGATTGTTTCAAAGACAGCGTATCTCTTGTCCATTTAAGCTATTGAAGAATCAATGCAACATTGCAACAGTTCGCGCCTGAAGTGAATAAAGGGAATAATTAGGCAGGCACTGCGTTTCGCGGAGTGTGGGCGAGGTAATCTGTTAAATCCCCTATGCTGTATGTAGTCTGCGGGTGAAATAACGTAATATCTGCTCTATAATATTAGATATAATTTCTCCTATGCGATATTGTGCACAGTCGAGCAAACAGTAAAAATGGATGTTCGAACTAGGTGCTACCATGCGCAGGGATTGTGTTTCCCGCCGAATTAGTCGGAAGGGTGAGCTAAGTACATGTAGTGCGCTTGGTCCAGTTGTTGCAGATAATTAAAACACTTTTTTTGTTTATATTTTGAACATGTTCAAGGAACTTTACATGAAACGCTGGCCTCTCTTTTTCTTCACATTCGGTGTATGCCTAGTTTTGCACGGAACGTCCAGTCCCGCAAGGTCATATGATCTAGGCAACAAGGTGAGGATTAACGGCTTTCTGTCCCAAGGCTATATCAAGAGCCAAGACAATAATTTTTTCGGCGAATCCAAGGATGGCTCCTTTCAGCTCAACGAATTCGGCCTGACCCTCAACGGGGAAATCACTGATAACCTACGCGTTGGACTGCAACTCCTCTCTCGGGATCTTGGGGCTGAAGGCAATAACAAGATCAATATCGATTGGGGCATGGCCGATTATCGCTGGCGCGATTGGTTGGGGGTTCGGATCGGTAAGGTTAAACTTCCCATCGGTCTGTATAATCAGGGGCGCGATTCGGATTTCCTACGCCCGATGGTTTTTTTGCCCCAAAGCATTTATGACGAAAATAAACGCAGTCTGGTGGTAGCCGCCACCGGTGCGAATATCTATGGAAATCTTTCTGTGGGGCAGGGCGGTGACCTCGAATATCAGGCATATTACGGTGAAGTAGATTTCCCCGAGGATTCAGGACAAGCCCAAGGCATGCGCGCCCTCGGAGCGAAGCAAGCTTCTAGAATGGGGAAAAGCATCGCTGCCTTTGAGGCAAGCAATCGTTACGTCTATGGCGGTTCGCTGATCTACTCTCCCCCCGTGGAGGGTCTTCGCCTGGGGATCTCTTATTTTAACGGCAAGAGCAAGTTCGATTTCAAATTGCTAGGTAGTGACGGATCTATTCAACGCGCCAAGGCCACGGGGAATAACCGGGATTTCATCGTTTATTCCGTAGAATACGCGCGGGAACGTTGGACGTTGGCTCTTGAATATATGGAGTCTACTGCGAATCGTGTGGTCTTTGAGCGTGACATCCCAGGTGGGCGCTCCCAAGGCGGTTATGCACAGATCTGTTATAGGGTAATAGATCCGGTGGCAGTTTACGCCCTGTATGATCTCTTTTACGCTAACAAAAAAGACCGCGACGGAAGTAAGTTGGTCGCGCGCGGGGAACCAGATTATCTTGGTTGGCGCAAGGATTTGGGAATGGGATTACGCTGGGACGTGAGCGACAACTGGGTGCTTAAGGCAGAGTGGCACAAAGTTGACGGCGCATCTCTACAATTGCCAATCTTTAATCCGGAAGGGGTCAAAAGGGACTGGCATTATTACGTCCTCAAGGCCTCTTACAACTTCTAGGGGGATTGAGATGGAAATCCTCCGCGGCATTTCGATCCTCTTTTTGCTGACTTTACCCATACTTTCCCTGGCCGGAGAGCCCACACTGGTGGTCCACAAGAGCAACCCGGTGACTAGCCTCAATTTAACCGAAGCACGAAATATATTTCTGGGCAAAAAAGTTTTTTGGAATAATGGTGACTCCATTGAGGTTTTTTTACAGGACAAGGGAGAAATCCATAAAACCTTCGCTCTGAAGACCTTGGGTAAATCTCCGCGTCAGTTGACTATGTACTGGAAGCGCGTACTCTTTTCGGGTGAAGGTATTCCCCCTCGGAAAGCCGCCAACGATCATGAAATGTTGGAGTTGGTTGCTGGTAATGCCAAAGCCATCGGTTATATCGATCATGAGTTCATCGACAATCGTATTAAAGCAGTTGCCATCATTCGAGAGGAATAAAGGGTTGAAGATCCTCGGGTCCGTTCGCCGTAAAATCTGGTTCTGCGTCAACGTTGCCTTGCTTGGGTTTCTGGTGGCGATTGGTTTTGCTCTGTATAGCAACCATCAACTCAAGGATCACCTTAGCCATATTCGCGACCTTGATTTTCATCTGGCGATGCGCTCAGCGGAGTTATTGTCCCTGTTCGAAACGCAGCAGGAGCTTTATAAAGAGAGTTTTATGTATGGACTCCCTGACTCGGTGCAGAGAGGCAATGACCTTGCCCCGCGTGTAATGACGATGATCGATACCATTGCCCATCTTTCACACGATAGCGACCGACTCCACGATAAACGCAACGACAATCTCATTCTAGTGAAGAATATTTATCAGGATTACGCGCGGGAGGCCGCGCAGGTTTATCCTCCACTTGCGCAAGGAGAGGACGCCAGCGAAAAAATAGTTGAACTCCAAAGTCTGGCGGCAAAGCAGCAGAATCTTAATAGCCAGTTCCGTTCTTTTGTGGAACATTACCGCAGTAGCTTCGATGACCATATCAGTTCGCTGATCCTGACGGCCGAACGCAGTAGTTATTGGCTGGGGGGCTTTTTCTTCGCACTCCTTATTTTGATTGCTTTTATTGTAAATATTGCCTCTACGAGGATGTTGATCGCGCCCTTAGCGTACATCAAGGAGGCGGTACGGGACTTCGGGCAGGGGCGGCGAAAATTCCCTAAACTCGAAACGATGAATCCCCAGGATGATATCGGCGAGCTTGGGCTAGCATTTCTCAATATGGCCAAAGAATTGGAGACCACCACGGTATCCAAGGCTTATGTAGATTCAATTTTATCCAACATGAATGACAGTTTGATTGTTACTTCCGATCGGTTTCTCATCCGTAGGATCAACCAAGCAACCGCAGAACTACTCGGCTATCAGGAAAATGAACTGTTGGGTCAGAATATAGCCCTTATTCTTAAGGGTTTTTCTGCGGGGGAATTGGCTCCTGACCTAGTCGATGATTCCAACCTGCTCCCCTGCATATGCAGTAATGTCGAAAAAACCTTGATCGCAAAAAACGGCCATGAAATCCCCGTATTGCTCTCCACTGGATTGCTTGAGAAGGGAGAAAATGCGACAGAAGGACTGGTTTATGTTGCCAAGGACATCACCGAGCGCAAGATTGCAGAACAAGAACTCGAGCAGTTAGCCCTGTACGATTTTCTTACCGGCTTACCCAACCGGCTGGTGTTTAATGATCGTCTGCGTCAATCTATACAACTCGCCCAGCGTGAGGGTTGGCAGTTTGGGTTGATGTTCATTGATCTAGATCGCTTCAAGACCATCAATGATACTCTGGGGCATGCCGCAGGCGACACCCTGCTCAAGACTCTTTCTCATCGCCTCGATAGCTGTGTGCGTGGCAACGATACCATAGCCCGTTTCGGTGGAGATGAATTTGCCGTGATCTTGGAAAATATCTCCACCCATCAGGACATTGCCGATACCGCCCGGCGGCTGCTGGCTGTTACCACCGAACCGGTAATCCACGAAGAACACGAAATTTTCATTTCGCTTAGCATCGGTATAGCCATCTATCCCTTGGACGCTGTTGATACCGAAGAACTTTTGGAGAATGCCGATATTGCCATGTATCAGGCCAAACAGGGCGGCGGCAGCGATTATCGGTTTTTTAGCGGTGAACCCGCTGAGATGAGTCCGTGAAACGCTAAAGGCGCTCGCCGCAACATCCAGTAGACATACCTCACACTTGCCATATTTGGCGCTCCTCCTCGTTGTTACAATATGCCGTTTTAGTACGCTTCGAATATTTATAGGCTGATGTCCCTGATAGCGTGATTGCGTCTCCATTTTTCTGCTGGCGCCAACGGATGGCAACGTTGGTAGTGGACATACCCTTTATTGATGGGTCGGTTGATGCTGTAGCGGATCATTTTCGCGTCTGTCACAGGGAACGATTATTTCACAGCTTGCTTTTGGGCAACTTATTGGTTATGTTCGCAAAA
>JAQUDG010000092.1 GCA_028685815.1 Desulfuromonas sp. | reverse complement strand
CTGGCAGGTCACCGAGCACGCCACCGTAGTACGCCATGCTTACAAAATACAGTACTACAAACACCTTTCTTCTCCTGGGACTTCTACCTCTAGTTTGGACCTCACCGGGGCAATCCGTGTCCCCTCACCAGTCTTTTCCGCTTTTGCGGTAGCAAACCCCGAGGCTGATCCCGAGAGTGAAGCATGGATTTACGCGCCTATACAGGGATCTGGGTTGCATATTGTCCACGTAGGCGCAGACGGAGCCATGGAGCAAAAAGGGGTTTTCAAGCTGCCCATCGAGGGGAAAACCTACGTAAATGCGTGCGTGACGTACGCGGACAAGCTATACCTCTGCAGCGCCAAAGGGCTTCTGATTTTTGACATAAGCACTCCCGCAACCCCGCTATTTTTGCGCACGGAATTTCAAGCTCAAAACATCTACAACATCACCTTTGGCGCGCAGCATGCCTACATAGCAGGGGCAGGGGTGCACATTTGCCTCATCAAGCCAGACAACTCCCTTGGCGACGCTGTAACTATCGATTTTCCAGAACATCTAATCTCTAGCAGGAAAAGCAGGGATACGACCTTAGCTGATGGAGTTTTATACGTAGCCTGCGGCTCTCGAGGCATCCTCAGCATCGACGTCAGGGACCCGCAGCGCCCAATCATTCTCGACTCAATTTCGCTGCAAGGGTATTGCTCAAAAGTGGAGGCTGCGGGCGGAATGCTCGCCGCCAAAACGACAGAAAATGTCTATATGCTGGACATAAGCAATCCAAAAAGGATGGAGCTCATGTGCCAACTTGGAGATATGCAGGATTTTCATATCAACACAAAAAACAACGAAATGCTACAACTGCTCCGAAGGGGCATTGCCAGCATTCCATTGCCCGTTTCCTTGAAACCTACATCTAAGTCTACCACCAAGCTTGAATTTCACCTGCCTACACATATGCAACCAGGGCGCTATAAAACCTTCATCAACTTTGATGGATCCCGCAGCGAGTCCATCGGCAGCACAATCTGCACCCTGAATGGAATGCAACATGCCGAATGTGCGCCCATCCCGTTAACATCACGATGACCAAACACGCAGCGCTACTTAAAAGGTGTAGTCTATCCCGATCCAGAGCTGACGCCCCATTTCGTACTGCCCTTCAATGCCGGTGTACAGTTTCCGGTTAAATACATTGTACACCTCAGTCGTCAGAGCCAGAGTCCCCATGTTACCGACGGCATGCTCCCAGGTCAGCTTCCAATCGAAGGTGGTATCACTGGGGCGAGCGACTTCGGCATACACCGCAAAGTCTGCCACTTCAGTCTTATGTTTTTCTTTGGTTTTGAGGATAGCGGTATACCCACTGCGGTACCTGGTTGTATTGGTGAACGTAAACCCAGCTCCGAGTTGGACGTGGTAGATCAAGTTGGCGCTCCATTCGCGGTTGTAGTCGCTGCGAGGGAGATCGAGCAACGGAGTGAGATTGCCGTTGTAGTACACCAACTCTTCCATCTTTTCGAGATCGAGGATATCGGCATAGCTTTCGTTACTGGACACACTGTCCTGCCAGGTGGCGTTGAGGTGCAGGAAGTGACTGTCCCAGCGTTGTTCCCAAGTAAGGCTCACCTCTTCGTGGCGGCTCTGCCCATTGTTGTTCCATTCGGAGTAGACATAACCGTTCTCATCTTTACTCAACACCTGCTTTGCTAACTGCTCCTCACTGTCGCGCTTGATATAGCTTAAGGTCAGCAACCCGGAGGGGATTTTTTGTTCTAGCGCCACACTCAATTCGTCTGCATAGGGGGTGTTGAGATCAGAAACGCGGGTTTGCGGAAAGGTCTTGCGTGGTGCTTCCTTCCATGCGCTAGGGGTGCCGTCCGCGTTTAAGGTGCGCTGCCAGGACGAAGTAAGGGATTTCTCTTGCTCCAGCGCGTGGGTAAGGAGGGTTTTACCATAATAGCGGTTTGCGCCAGCACTCAGCACCGTGGTTCTGTCGCCATACAAATCGTAGGATAAAACACTGCGCCCCGCGTAATCTTCATTGCGAGTGAAATCGTTGTACCCAAAATGCACTCCCCCGCGCAGGGTGAAACGCCACCAACTCAGGGTGTCTTCAACATAGATATCGGTGAAGGATATCTCGGCGTCCACCTTATCTGCCGGATAAACCACCCACGAGTACGCGTACTGCTCCTGAGGCAAACAATACTGATCTGGGAACTCACACTGCACCCCATCGTCAAGCTTCCAACCGCTGTTGACGGTTCCTGAGTGGCGGTAATCAGCGCTGGTACGCTCAAGCTCTAAGCCGACATTCCATTGCTGTTGCAGTGTTCCCCAAGTAAAGGGGTGAAACTCTGTATGCGCGGCAAGGGTTAAGGTCTCTTGTTCGGTCTCGATATCTCCATAGCCCCCCTTACGGCTGAAGCGCTCGCCCCAATCTGCTGCAGGGGTAACTTGATAACTGTAGTATTCTCGTGGAGCAGAACGTTCGTTCTTGCTGCTTCTGTAGCCCAAGCTCAGTTCGGTGTCCGCAAAGTCAAAGGCTTGTTCAAGCTTCGTCGCTAAACTCCACCCCCCACCACGCAGGGTATAGGAGCTATCCTTCACGTCCGCGCGAAAATACTGCGCTTCGTATGGGGTAGATAAAAACGTTACGCTCAAACGCGTAGTGTCGGTGGGCTTAAACAGGGTTTTGACAAAAACATTCTCCTGGTTGCGGTACTGGTGCTGTGTCTCCTCAAAGTTATACAGCGGAATACGCGAATAATGGTGGGTATAGGAAAGCAGCACTCCAAAGCGGTCACTTAGAGGTAGGTCGAGACTGATACCGTGATGATACTTGCGAAACTTGGGCTGCTGCTTGGCATCTTGGGAGGTATAAAAGTCCTCTTGGTCTGCACGTTCAACACTGAAACTCGTCCACTCGGAGCGGGTTGAACGTGCCGATAGCTTCACCCCGAATTTGGCGGCGGGGTCACGCGTCTGTGCCTCTATCACTCCGCCGGTAAAACCGCTGTAGCGTGCGGGGATGTTGCTGCGATACACAGAAATTTCCTCCACAATGGATAGGTCGGGAAACATCTCCTGCGAATGTCCAGGAACGTCGATTACACTTTCAGGTCTATTGAAAAGAGGATCAAGGATGTTGTTGTTTCCCAACCCATCGAGGAGAAAGCTATTCTCATACGCCCGCCCGCCGGAAATTGAAATCTGCGCGGGTAAAATCTCTCCGCCTCTTGATGACAAATTATCCCCCTCACTGAATTGAACTCCAGGGAGAACCCGCAGCAGATCGGTTATATTGCCATCACCCTGCGGAAGCATGTCGATCTGGCGCCGATCAAGGACTGCCCTTCCTGCACCTGAGACAGTTCCCTCCGTATCAATCCGGTCTGTTACAACCGTGTCCGGCAGTTCTGCTGCTGGTATTCGCTCAACTTCTGATATCTGCTCAGCTAAAGGGGTACCTTGCGCGTAGCAGATTGCGCCACTCCCGCTGGAAAAAACAAAACCACACAAGAGCAGCAGCGCAGTAATAATGGGTGGAACAACAACCCGTGGGCCAAAAAATCGCATCTAGAATACTCCTCCACCCCGCGTACTTTGAAAGGATTACACCTACAGGCAGCCTCACTTGCCATGTTATTCACATGAGGGGAGTAATATATCAATGAAAATTAAACCAATTATACGCATGGTTGCTTAGATAGATTTTTAGGAATGGACCAATAAACCAAAGAAGGAATGAGCTAAGCCTAGTTTTGTGCGACAGGAATGCGGATGAATTGCACCGCAATTAAAGAGATCGCGCTCATGGCGGCGCCGGCCAAAAACGGAATGCGGTAGTCAATCATCCACAGCGCGCCACCAATCACGGGGAGCACCACGGCGGCTAAATGATTGATAGTGAAGGATACTGCCATGCTGGGGGCGATATCTTCTGGTGCGGCGATCTTCTGAAAATAGGTGCGAATGGCGATGGCGAAGTTGAAGAAAATATGGTCGGCAATATACAGAAACATCACTAGGGCAAGGGAATCTGCCCAGGCGTAGCCCACAAACACCACCACCAAACTGACATACTCTAAAGTTAGCACCTTGCGCTCACCGTAGTGGACAATGGCGCGCCCGATCATAGGGCTAAGAAAGTAATTGACCATATTGTTTACCACAAACAGCGCCGCCACCTGCACCACGCTGCAGTCAAATTCTTTCACCAGCAGAAATACCGCAAATGCGATGAAAATCTGGCGGCGAGCACCGGACATGAAGGTCAGAAAGTAAAACAGGCAGTATTTGCGCCGCAGCACCATGTTCTGGCGCTGGGGCGGCAGGTGTTTGTCCAACGGATTTTGGGTAAAGCCCCAGAGTCCAAGGATGATGACGAAGACCCCGAGCAGGATAAATATGGTTTTGTACTCGAAAAAGAATCCCAGGCAGAACACCACCGTCCCGGCAACAATATTTACCGCTGCGGACAGGCTGCGTAGCTTGCCAAACACCAGCGGGGCGCGGTGTTTATCAAAATACTGCAGGGTCAAGGACTGATTGGTGGTCTCAAAATAGTGGAACCCGAAACTAATTACCAAGGTGGAAAGAACAAGTCCGGCATAACTGGGCATAAAGCCGGTCAGGATGCTGCCCACACCGGTGATCACAATAGACAAAGCGGCTAGGCGATGTTCGCGCATAATCAAGAGCACATACACCACAAAGAGCGCCAACAGGCCGGGAATTTCGCGCACAGAGCCTATCACCCCGATTTGCTGGCCGTTGAGCCCGGCGACATCGACGGCAAAGTTGTTGAACAATATCATCCAGCCCTGCAAACCTGCGGCGGCGGCGATGGTTAACAGCAGCAGGAACTTCAGCATCTTGGGTTGGCCCAGATCGCCCTGAAACATATGTAATCCTTTTCAAACTTGGAGGTCGTGGGAGGTCTTACGCGAGCCTTATTTCCAATACAGCAGGGCTAGAATAAAGAGGACATACCCGCCTAGGAGAAACCCACCCTTGACCCGTCCAAGCTTATATTTATGCCAACACATTGGCACCATCAGCGCACTGACACACATCAGCACCGGAAACTCAAAGTGCAGCAGGGAGGGCTCAATTGCGATGGGACTAAACAGGGGCGTAATCCCCAACACGAACAAAATGTTGAAGATGTTACTCCCCACCACATTGCCGATGCCGATATCCATTTCACCCTTTAGCACACTCGCAACCGAGGCGGCCAATTCCGGTAGGCTGGTACCCAGAGCAACGATGGTAGTGCCAATAAACAGCTCGGATAACCCGAAGTTACGCGCCATGAAAACCGCAGATTCAACCATCCAGTTGGCGCCAAAGCCAAGGCCAGCGACGCCGATAACAATGTAAATCAAGTTACGTCGGCGTGAACTTTTTTGCCGCGCCACCACCTCCTGCGGCAGAGGCTGATTGGAACCACCAAGGCGGGCCGTTTTAAGGCAGTAATAGAGAAAAGACGCCATCATAACGAGTAATATCCCCGCATCTACCCTAGAGATAACCTGATCCAGACATAGCATCCACAACACCGCAGTAGCGAAAAGCATGAAGGGCAGCTCCCGCCTTAAGATGCTGCGCTGAACACTTAGCGGGATCAATAACGCCGAAACCCCGAGAATGAAGGCAATATTGGCGATATTGGAGCCGATTACATTCCCCACCGCGATATCGGAGGAGTTTTGACCTACGGCCATCAGTGATACCAGCAGCTCTGGCATACTGGTTCCGAATGCAACTACGGTCATCCCGATGATAAGGGGACGAATTCCAAAGGAAAGCGCCAAACTAGAGCTTCCGTTTACCAGATATTCTGCTCCAAAATAGAGAAGCAACAACCCAGCACAAAACATGATTACGGCGATTAACATATAAAATCTATATACTCCTGGTAAAAATCGAACCTTAACAACGACCACGCACCAATTATAAACACGCGGCAAACCGATCCACTAGAACACATTTGCCTATCTAGGGTCAAAAAGTCTTTGAATGTCTATTCATATATAGTAATCTTCGCAGAATGTGCTTTGTATGCCATTGCTGACCATATTTTGGGTTACCCCACCCGCGCGGTCATTATATGTCTCTCGTTTTTCCATTTCACTACACTGCTTAAAGGAACCCTACTAACATGGATCCAATTCTCTTTGATAAAGATCAAGATTATACGCGCGAGGCAGAAATCCTCAAGGTTCTGGGACATCCCATCCGTCTAAAAATTATCGCCGGGCTCTCCTCACAGAGTTGTAATGTGAAAAAAATCTGGGAATGCCTCGGATTGCCACAGGCAACGGTTTCGCAACACCTAGCGCTGCTGAAAAACAAGGGGATCATTGAAGGAAAGCGTGACGGAGTAGAGGTTCACTATAGCGTGGTTTCGGAGCGGGCGCGGCAACTCGTAAACTGCTTGTTTGATATGTCAGGGTGTGCTTCCAAACATTAACGGCTGCGGCAGAAAACGCAATATTTCGGTACTCTCTTCCGGCCTCCCTCCCCGGCCTCCTCCAGTACTTGACTGGCGTTGTATCTCCACCTGCACCCCATACGCAGCCTCGATATGTGCAGAGGTCAACACTTCGTGCGGAGAACCAAACGCAATCTGTTCCCCCGCAGGGGAAAGTAGCAGGATTTTATGGGATATTTCAGCGGCGCTGTTCATATCGTGCGAAACCTGCACAATGGTCTTGCCGTTTTGACCCAAATGTCTGAGCAGCAGGCAAATACTGCGCTTATGCCCCATATCCAGCTGACTGGTTGCCTCGTCAAGCATCAACACCGGAGCTTGCTGCGCCAAGGCACGGGCCAGCATAACACGCTGCAGCTCACCACCGCTTAACTCGGCGGAGCAGCGCGTGGCCAGATGTGCGCTGTCGGTACTTGCCAAGGCTTCATCCACAATCTTCCAATCTTGTCGCGAGGGCCCCGCCAAAGGTTGTTGATAGATATAGCGCCCCATGGCAACCATTTCGCGCACCTGAAACCCGAAGGGTTGCTGCAGCTGCTGTGGTACAACCGCCACCTGCAACGCCATCTCGCGGCGCGACAGCTTATGCGCGGCGGCATTGTCCCATCGTATCGAGCCACTTTCGGGGCGCAACCGCCCACGCAACAGACGCAGCAGAGTTGACTTGCCGGAACCGTTAGCCCCCATGATGGATACAATCGTCCCCTGCTCTACTCCAAAACTGATCTGGCGCAGTACCTTTTTACCCCTATAGGAAAAATCCAGCTTCTGAATCTGGAGCATCTGCGCTTCCATCATCAGCGCCCCCGCAAGCGCAACAAGTAGAGGAAAAATGGTGCCCCTACCAGCGCAGTTACCACCCCAACGGGCACTTCGGCAGGGGCGAGGACGGTGCGCGCCAGCGCATCGGCGCCAACCAGAAACCCGGCACCGATAATGGCAGCTGCAGGGATCAGACGCATGTGCCCGGCTCCCCACAGTAGGCGGATCGCATGGGGCACCACCAGCCCCACAAAACCAACCAGCCCAGCCAACGCTACAGCTATGGCAACCAACAATCCGGCCGCGCAGAATAGAAACAAGCGCTCGCGCCCGATATCTACCCCCAGATCCGCAGCGACATCCTCCCCTTGGGTAAACACATCAAGCAGCCCAGCGCGCGACCACAGCAGCAACACTAAAATTACACATACGCCAGCGCCATACGGCAGCCAGCGCTCCTCCCCGCGAGCCAGGTTACCCGCAAGCCAGAACAGGGCGTTGCGCATCGGATCCGCCGGCGCATACAGCAGCAAAAACATCAGCACTGCGGTGCATAAACTACCCACCATAACCCCGGCCAGAATCAGGGTGTGGGTCGCGGCCTGATGCGCACGTGCCACCAAGTACACTAGGAACAACGCCAACAGCGCTCCGCTGAATGCCAGCAGCGGCACGGTATAACTCTGCACCGAAAAAAATGTCAGTGCCAGCACCGCCCCCAGAGCAGCACCGCCGGAAACTCCAAGGATATAGGGATCGGCCAGCGGATTGCGCAACACCGCCTGAAACACCGTGCCTGACACCGCCAGCGCCATCCCCACCAATGCAGCAAGCCCCACACGGGGTAAGCGCAACTGCCACACAACGGTAGACTTCAGGCCAGAGCTTTGGGGATGGAGCAAAATATCCACCAACTCCGACGGTGTCAGGGGTACGGTTCCATACATCAACCCCGCCACCACCGCACCGCCCAGAAACAGCAGGCACAAGGGCAACCATAGATATGTGTGTCTAACGCTGGGTCGCATTGATCTTCTCAGGTGTATGGGTTACCGCGTCAGTTATGACCTGGCGCAGTGCTTCAAGTCCCTTGATGATTCTTGGACCGGGGCGCTGGAGCCAATCGGCAGGAATCTCAACAACGTTACCCTGCTGCACCGCGCGTAACTGCTTAAAACGGAGAAAAAAATCACGCGGTGACGACGTGCCAGGATGGGGAGAAGCAATGATAATGTCTGGATCAAATGCCAGCACACTTTCCATATTCCACATGGGATAGCGGCTGCCAGGAGTCGCCACGTTTATCCCCCCGGCACAGGCCAGCATCTCCCCGGGCAAGGTGTCGGTCCCAGCAATCACCAATGGTTCGAGCATAATGGTTAGCAAAACGCGTGGTGCTGCCTCGGCTCCTGCCCGTTCCACCTCTTGATTGAGCTGGGCTATCGCCTGTTCCAATTGAGATGCCAGGGTAGCTCCAGCTGCGGTACATCCAAGCACAGCACCAAGATCGCGCTGCATCTCAATAGTAGCCTTGAGGGAGCGCGGATATACACTGTAAACTGGAATCTTCAGTTCAAGCAGGGTCTGCAGCAGAGCTGGGGTCGCCATGTCGGCAGCGATAATAACCAGATCAGGCCGCAGCATGGCTATCGCCTCAATGCTCGGACTATTGTACGCCCCGACGCTCTGTTTATCCTGCGCTTGGGGCGGATAATTGCAAAAGTCCGTCACCCCTACCAGCAGCTCCTGCGCTCCCAGGGCGTAGATGGTTTCAGTTACGCTGGGCACCAACGATACCACCCGCTGGGGCGCGTCATTAAGTTGAACCTGCCGCCCAAGGGCGTCCGTATGGATAGTTTGCGCGAACTGAACTGGACTGGGGGGAACACTGGCAGCGGTGGCATACCCACCGCTGCTCCAAATTCCAGGCGCTAAGAACAGCAAACCACAGACAAGAACAAGTATCACGCGCAGGGTGATCACGCACAGCTCAATCGGGCGCAGATGGCAGGTGATATGCATATATAATCCTTGCGTATGGTCTACCGACAGCTTTACCGCTGCAGGTTAAAAGTTAAGTCTAGCTCCGGCATAGAACGACTGCCCCGCAGTTGCATAACTCCAGGATTCTTCGTAGTGCTCGTCGAGGAGGTTATCCACCCGGGCGTAGATGCGCAACATATCGGTGAGATCATAGTGCGCTGCCACATTGACGAGGAAATAGTCGTCCAGCACTTCAACCGCTCTTCCGTACTGATCTGCGGCACCGGCAACTGCTTTGCGCTCATCGACCCAATACAGGTCTAAATTTATCCCACATACTTCCCAGGGGGTATAGTGAAAGGAGGTATGCACCCGATTGAGGGGGCGGCGCACCATGCGTGAACCATCCACCTCTTCGGTATCGGTATAGGTGTAGTCCAGCAGAATATCCAACACTTGGAAAGGATGCCACGCAAGGGCGACCTCCACTCCGCTGGTATAGCTCTTGCCTTTCATCTGTGCATAGCCACCTGGCCATGCCTGACCAGGTACTACCCTACTGCCATCCCAGTCGATTCTATCCTTAAATTGCATTTCGAAGTATGTCACCCCAACCTCAAGTTGACCGTCCAGCAGGGGTTGATCGACACCAACTTCGTAGGAGATGCTTTTTTCAGGATCAAGTTTTGCGTTGCCGTATTCGGAATAAAGCTCATACAGCGACGGCGCGCGGAAACCGGTGGCATAGACGCCGCGCACGGTGGTCTCAGTAGCAGCGAAGGTATAGGCTGGGGCTATGCGCCAAGTGGCTTTGCCACCAAACTCTTCATGGTCATCGTAGCGTATCCCAGAAACCACATCTAACCCGTTATAGATAACCTGATGCTGCGCCCAATAGCTGACAGTATAGGCATCTTCACTGCTAGCAGCCGAGGAAGCGGATTTTTCCGTAAAATAACCCACCCCGGCACTGAGATAGTTGTGCGGCGCAACCTCAAGCCTTCCCTGCCAATTCCACGCATCAGTGGTGCCGGTATAGTCGTATGCCCGCGCTCCATTCGCGCCGTAGGCATCCCGCTCCTGACGTGAATAATGGTAGTCCAGCAGTGACTCAAAACGCCCGTCAAACAATTGATTTTTGAGCCCGATCTTACCGAACAGGCGCTCACTCTCTTCACGCTGTTTCTTTACCCCTTGCGGTGCCGGAACTTCCGCCCAGGTAAAAGGATCGGTATCAAAGCGATCCCCAGCGTAGCCAGCCATACTCCAGTCATCGTTATCCATACTGGCTTTTGTGTAACGCAATACTCCGCTTAATCTAGTGGTATCGCTGATATCGAAATCAACCTTCCCACTGGCGCTGGTGTTGCGCCAACCATCGCGCTCCGAAACGTTGCCAGCATGGGGGATTTTATTGTTATCCGCATTGGCGAGGGAATAGCCATCTGTTTCCAGGTGGGAAGCGGCCAGAGAAAATCCCATCAGGCCGACAGCGCCATTGAGCCCTGCATATCCTCGAGTGGTGCTGTAGGAGCCAGCCTCTCCACCGGCATATCCACCGACTTTCCCGGTACCCGAACGGGTTATGACATTGATTACCCCGGCGGTGGCATTGCTGCCATACAACACACTCATGGGGCCGCGAATCACCTCGATGCGTTCGACGTTATCCATACTGATGTTGGCCAGATTCGCGCCGCGGTTGGGATCTGTAGGATCATTGACCGCGATGCCATCAATCAGAAGCAGGGTGTTT